>JBOFGM010000526.1:0-4968 GCA_051649105.1 Iodobacter sp.
CCCCCGGCAAACCCGGAAATAACCGCCAACAGAGAAGGTAATGGCCATACCAGAGCAGTTGATTTTCTTTCCCGGCGCCGGCGGCAACCCCGCATTTTGGCGGCCGGCGGCCGATTTGCTGGATTATCTTGCAGAGCGCGTGTTTCTGACCTGGCCAGGTCTGGGAGCCACCCCGGCAAGCCCCGACGTCAATAGTCTGGAAGATCTGGTCGTCCTGGCCATCGCCCGGCTGGACCGACCGTCGGCGCTGATTGCCCAGTCGATGGGCGGCATCATTGCCATCCTTGCGGCCTTGCAACGGCCCGAAATGATCACCCATCTGGTGCTGGCCACCACCTCTGCCGGTATTAATCTCTCTGACTTGGGTGTTAAAGACTGGCGGCCGTCTTTTGTAAAAGAAAATCCCACCCTGCCGCGCTGGCTGGTGGATTACCAGGGCGATTTGTCCTTTCGCCTCGCCGAAATATCGGTGCCGGTGTTATTGCTTTGGGGCGATCACGACCCGATCAGCCCGGTTGCCGTCGGCAAGCGGTTAAAAACCCTGCTGCCCCGCGCCCGTCTGATTATCATCAAGCGGGGCGAGCATCATCTGGCCAATAAACTGGCCCCGGTGGTGGCCGGGCTGATCCGGCAGCACTTAACTGATCCGCAGATATAAAACTGGTTTTCAGCCCTTGCCGCCCCCCGGCAGCAACACGCCGTAAATCATGCCAAAACCGTACTTTTAGCAAATTTGCATCTGATATTCGCCTTGAATGCCGCTCTCACGGTATAATTTTCGGTTTAGTGCATACCGACAAAGCCACAGGCATGGAAGCAGAACAGCTTAATCAGATCGAGAGCCAGATTATTGACCTGGCCTCCCGCAGCGAAGAACTGCGCCGTTACTTAGATTATCCCAGAAAAAGCGATCGGCTCGAGGAAGTTGTACGCCTTATGGAAGATCCGGACATCTGGAACGATCAGAAAAAAGCGCAGGAATTAGGACGCGAGCGCAAGGCGCTTGAAGACGTGGTTGTGGTGCTGGATGAAGTTACCTCCGGCCTGCGCGACGCCAAAGACTTATTTGATATGGGCAAAGAAGAGCAAGACTTCGATACTTTGCAAGCCGTATCCGATGATGTCGCCGCCATTGAAGCCCGCGTGGCCGAGCTGGAATTTCGCCGGATGTTTAATCATCCGATGGATCCGATGCCGTGCTTTATCGATATTCAATCGGGCGCCGGCGGCACCGAGGCGCAAGACTGGGCCGGCATGCTGCTGCGGATGTATATCCGTTATGGCGAGCGCAAAGGCTTTACCGTTGAAGTCATGGAGCAATCCGACGGCGATATTGTGGGCATCAGCCAGGCCACTATTAAACTGACCGGCGACTACGCTTACGGCTTTTTACGCACCGAAACCGGCGTTCACCGTCTGGTTCGCTGCTCGCCGTATGATTCAAATAACCGCCGTCATACCTCATTTGCCTCCGTCTTTGTTTATCCGGAAGTAGATGACAGTTTTGAGATTGAAATCAATCCGGCCGATGTGCGTACCGATACTTACCGCGCTTCGGGCGCGGGTGGTCAGCACATTAATAAAACTGACTCTGCGGTTCGCCTGACCCACATTCCGACCAATACCGTTGTGCAATGCCAGAATGACCGCTCTCAGCACAAAAATCGTGACGAAGCCTGGAAAATGCTGCGCGCTAAATTGTACGAGCTGGAATTACGTAAACGGATGGAAGCGCAGCAATCCCTTGAAGCCACCAAGGCCGATATCGGCTGGGGTCATCAGATCCGCTCTTATGTATTTGATCAGAGCCGGATTAAAGATCTGCGTACCGGCTATGAAGTCGGCAATATCAAAGGCGTGATGGACGGCGACCTGGAAGCATTTATTGCGGCCAGCCTTAAGCACGGCGTGTAACGGCCTGTCTGCCTTCCTGCGGCGGGCTTGCCCCGTCGCAGATCACCAACCCCTAACAAGAGCCCAATATGAGCGAAGAACAAGCCGTTGTTGTCATTGACGAAAATCAGATCATTGCCGAACGCCGTGCCAAATTAAAAGCACTGCGCGAAGCCGGTATTGCCTACCCGAACGATTTTAAACGGGAAAATATGGCAGGCGATTTGCAAACCCAGTACGGCGAGCTGGATAAAGCCGAAATGGATGCAAAGCAAGTCAGCGTGGCAGTGGCTGGCCGGATGATCTTAAAACGTGTCATGGGCAAGGCGAGCTTTGCCACCGTGCAGGATTTCTCGGGCCGTATCCAGTTTTTTATCAGTAAAGATAAAGTGGGCGAAGACGTTTACAACAGCTTTAAGACCTGGGATATGGGCGATATTATCGCCGCCCGCGGCCTGCTGATGAAAACCAATACCGGCGAATTATCGGTTCAGGTTACCGAACTGCGCCTGCTGACCAAATCGCTGCGTCCGTTGCCGGATAAACACCATGGCCTGGCGGATCAGGAACAAATCTACCGTCAGCGCCATCTGGATCTGATCACCAACGAGCACAGCCGCAATACCTTTATCAAGCGCTCTAAGATTGTGCAGCGTATCCGCGACTATATGGTGAACGAAAACTATCTGGAAGTTGAAACGCCGATGATGCATACCATCCCCGGCGGCGCGACAGCCAAACCGTTTGTAACGCACCATAATGCGCTGGATATGCCGCTTTACCTGCGTATCGCCCCTGAGCTGTATTTAAAACGCCTGGTTGTGGGCGGCATGGAGCGCGTGTTTGAAATTAACCGCAGCTTCCGCAATGAAGGCATGAGCACCCGGCATAATCCAGAATTCACCATGATCGAATTCTACGAAGCCTATGCCGACTACAAGCGCATGATGGAAATGTCTGAAGGCATTATCCGTGCCTGTGCAGAACTGGCTACCGGCAGCACCGTGATTACCTATCAGGGTAAAGAAGTGGATCTGTCCAAGCCGTTTGCGCGCTACACCATTGCCGGCTCAATTAAAGCCTACAACCCGGAATACACCGACGAGCAGCTCAATGACGCAGCCTTTCTTGCTGCCGAAGTGGTTCGCTTAGGTGGCAAGCCAATGCCAAACGCCGGCGTGGGTGCATTGCAACTGGCTTTGTTTGAAGAAAACACCGAAGAAAAGCTGTGGGAGCCGACCTTTATTATCGACTACCCGGCCGAAGTGTCCCCGCTGGCCCGCGCCAACGACAGCAAACCAGGTATTACCGAGCGCTTTGAGCTCTTTATGGTGGGTCGTGAACATGCCAATGGCTATTCCGAGTTAAACGATCCGGAAGACCAGGCAGAGCGCTTTATGGCACAAGTTCAGCAAAAAGACGCTGGCGATGACGAAGCCATGCATTATGACGCCGACTATATCCGCACACTGGAATCCGGCATGCCCCCTACCGGCGGCTGCGGTATTGGTATCGACCGTCTGGTCATGCTGCTGACCGACTCCCCAAGCATCCGTGACGTGATTCTGTTCCCGCAAATGCGTCCTGAGTAAGCTTCGGCAAGCACCTGCAATACACCAAACCCGCATAAACGCTAGCTTATGCGGGTTTTTTGTTTGAAGGAAGGATGAATACGCCACTCCTACAGCAATACAACATTTACTGCTACTGGGAAGATTGTTATTTTTCTGTCAAACTTCATCTAATTTTTCAGCATAAGTCGAAATTCTTCAACGGCAAAAATAGCTGAATATAAAAAGAAGCACCTACCTTTTTCAATAGGACGAACACATGCAATCTGACGACAATCAAGAGAAAATTCATGAAGATGATAGCGGTCTTGAAAACGACTCCAATGAATTTCCTGATATTGAGGTACCTTTTGATCCGTCGAAAATTGACATTCAAGTTAAATCGATGAGCATTAGCGCTTTATCAAGCCGACTGGAAAACAATGAACTAGATTTGACGCCAGACTTCCAGCGCCAAGCAAATGTTTGGGATATCAAACGTAAGAGCCGTTTAATTGAGTCGGTAATGCTGCGTATTCCCTTACCCTCGTTTTATTTGAGCGAGGATGAAGATGGTGTATATGCGGTGGTAGATGGTTTACAGCGACTCTGTACAATATTTCACTTTATGAACCATGCTGAACTCAATCGTGCTACAGGGGCAAAGCTAGATCCATTGCGACTTAAAGATTTGCAATATCTAAAAGAACTAAATGGCGTTTCATTCTCTGAATTAGATAGAAAATTACAGCGTCGAATTAGTGAACTTGAAATTACAGCCAACATTATTCGAGCAAGTACACCCCCCGCTGTAAAATTCAATGTTTTTGCTCGTCTTAATCAAGGGGGAATGCCACTTAATGCTCAAGAAATCAGAAATGCAATTTATCCTGGCCCTTGGCGAAAGAGAATCCAATCAATTGCAAAAAGTAATGTATTTCTCAAGGTAACTGAAGGGAAAATAAAAACCCAACGCCAGCAAGACCTTGAACTTATTTTACGATTTATATCACTATGGCAACTAGAAAAACCATTTCAAAGACAAACAAACCAAAACTTGGATGATTTTTTAAACGATACGGTTGAAAACTCGCTTCGTCATTGGGATGAGTCTCGATGGAATACTACAGGTTTAGCCTTTGACCGCGCTCTAAATGCAAGCTACTTAATCTTTGGAAAGCATGTTTTTCGCAAAAGCGTCGGAAGACATGACCGAACTCCGATTAACAGAGGATTGTTTGAAGCTCAACTAATTGTACTCAGTGCATTTAGCGATAACAAAATAAATAGACTGGTAGAGCTTAAAGCCAATGTACAGTCAGAATTTAAAAAAGAATTAAATACATATCAGAGTCGTTTGGCAACTTCGTTGCTCTATGCAACAGGCTCTGCGGAAGCATCAAATACGCGCATAAACGAAATAAGAAAAATTTTTAACGGGGTGATAGATGCTTCAAACGCTACATTTGAACAACTTTAAGTCGGCACAAAACTTAAACATTCCGATTCGGGGCTTAACAGTACT
>JBOFGM010000527.1:0-6984 GCA_051649105.1 Iodobacter sp.
CGCCATGTAACAACTTGTTAAATACCTATAAATAAAGGCGTTGCCAATCACTGCTCGGGTCGGAATTTTCCCACAGGTCATTAAATTGCTGTTGCATAACCGCAACAGCACCTGAATCCGTGGAGATCTCCCCGCGTGGCCAATTAAAATGATGACGGCGTAATAAGTACTGTCCGTCGGCCAGAATAAATCCCTGGTGCCAGCTATTGCAGCTGTCATTGGCAATTCTCAGCTCAATTCGGTGAGAGAATTTTTCTTTCAATTGCAAAAAATATTGGCAATGATTCGTTAAATAATTGGAATTAAAGGTAATTAAGCGCAGTTTTCCCGGCGGATTAGCCGTAAAAAAGGTCCAAAGTGCCTCACGAATCACTTTGCTGCCGAAGTCACCTTGCGAAAAATCCTGCTCGCACAGCAAAAGCTCATGCTGTGCGGCCAGAATCATTGCAGCAAACGCCGTTCGGTACTCGGCGTAGCTGTCAAAGCGCTGTGGTTCAGGAAAGCTGTAAGTAGCCATATTCATAGCATTCATAAAGAATATTAATCAGGCAATCAGGATATTCCGCTGCCGGTAAGCCGCGCTGATCCGCCAGTTGCTGCAGCCATGGCAGCGCTTCCGGCTCAAATTCCAGTGCTTCACTGTTAGCATAAACCCGGTCTGTTTCATATAAAAACAACGCCTTAGGGTCGATTTTAATCCCGCCGGCGGCCAGCGCAGCAGCAAAATCTTCCAGCTCTAAAGGGTCCTCCGGCTGGTTATAAAAGACATGAGGTTTGGGTTCGGTAAAATAGCTGCCCACAAAGCGGCGGATCGTTTCATCGTTCCAGGTGATTTTTTTCAGCATGTCACCCATCTGGCTGACAAATTCATCGTCAATCTCAGCCGGGTTTGTCGTGGGTTTACGCTGTGGATCGGCATACATGCCGTCAAGGCACAGCTCATCTTGTAGAAATTCTAAAAATTTTCCCGCGATTTCCTGGGTTTTGGGTGCGCGAAAACCAATGGAGTAGGTCATGCCCGGTTCCATGGCCACGCCGTAATGGGCATACATCGGGGGCAGATACAACATATCGCCGTGTTCCAGCACCCATTCTTGTTCCGGGTGAAATTCTTTTAATACACGGATCGGTGCGTCTTCAATAAAGCCGCTGGCGTCATCGCTGGAGATTTGCCAGCGCTTTTTTCCGCCCACTTGTAGTAAAAAGACATCATAAGAATCGTAGTGCGGGCCCACGGTGCCACCAGGTGGCGCGTAGGAAATCATCAGATCGTCCAGCCGGGTAAAAGGCAGGAAGTTAAACTGATAAAGTAAATCTGCAATATGCGGCACCAGATGGTTTACATTGCCAACCAGGATGGTCCAGTCGGTTTCGGGCAGGCGGGCCAGCCGTGAAGGACGAAAAGGGCCGGATTCCGCTTTCCATTGGCCTGCTTTATATTCAATCAGCCGGGATTCCACCTCCTGATGCTGAGACAGCTCTGCGAGGCGGGCGTAATCGATCAGCTCCGGAAAGTGGTCCCATGCGTTACGGATCAGAAGTGGTTTTTTTTGCCAGTATTCTGTTAAAAATTGTTCCGGACTGAGTCCGCCTAAAAGTTGCATATTTATGCTCTATAACGAAATGAATTAAAAACAATTATCGCATGGAGAACACATGCTGAACGTTGGAGATATCGCGCCTGATTTTATTTTATCTGATGCTCAGATGGATAATGTGCAATTAGCGCTCTTACGCGGGCAGCACCACGTGGTGCTGTATTTCTTCAATAAAGATCACACGCCCGGCGGGATAACCGAGGCCGTGGAATTCAGTGACCGGGCTGCAGCATTTCGGCAATATGACACAGTTATTCTTGGCGTCAGTCTGGACGACTGTCTTGCGCATGAGCAATTTCAGGAGGAGCAGGGCATAGAATTCGATTTATTAGCCGATCCCGAAGGAGAAGTCAGCCGGCTCTATCACGCCTTGCATGAGTGGGAGGCGCATGGCGTGGTAAGATACGGGATAGACCGTTCCACGTTTGTTATCGACAAGGATGGCGTGATCCGCCATGCGTTTTATCACGTCGTCCCTAAGGGCCATGCGGCGGAAATTCTTAAACTCGTGAAACAGCTAGGGTGAACCCATGCAAATTGCAAAAAATACCGTTGTAACCTTACATTATGAAATGTTTGATGCCACTGGCAAGCAAATCGACAAAACCGAAGAGCCGATTGAATATCTGCACGGCGGTTATGACAATGTGTTGCCTTTAGTAGAAGAAGCTCTGGAAGGTAAGAACATCGGTGACAGCATCGATGTGACTATGCAACCAGATGATGCTTTTGGTGAACATGATGCAGATTTAGTACGTGAAGAAGAAAAATCTTCATTCCCGATGGAAGTAGAAGCCGGCATGATGTTTGAAGCCGACGATCCTGAAACCGGCGAAGTATTGTTGTTCCGCGTTACTGAAATTGAAGGTAACCGTGTAGTTGTAGATGCGAACCATCCTTTTGCAGGTATGGTTATCCGCTTTGTAGGTAATGTGACTGAAGTTCGTGAAGCCAGTGCTGAAGAACTTGAACATGGCCATGTACACGGTGCGCACGGCCACGAACATTAATTTGATCGTGGTTTGATTTAAAAAAAGCGGGCTTCGGCCCGCTTTTTTTTACGCTTGGCATTGCCTTGTTTTTGCTGTTTTTTATGCTATATGGGTGATTTTATTGGGTTTTTATGCCAAGGGAGGTTTTGTTATTGAAACCAAGTTGCGTTTGACATATTTTATTAGCATATCCGTAACAAATATTTAAAGTAATAAGCTTACTGTGCGCACTTCCTGTCTGGGAGCGTCAAATGAAACGTCTGCTTATCGCTGGCCTGTTGGCAAGCGCCTTATCTGCATGTAATACCACGACCACTGTTGATACTGCTGCAGCTGCAGCACCTAAAAACGTGATTTTCTTTCTGGGTGACGGCATGGGGATGGCCACCATGACTGCAGCGCGTATTTACGCTGTGGGCGAGGATGGCGATCTGACTATGGACACGCTGCCAGAAACTGCCTTTATTAAAACTTATTCCAATGATGCGCAGGTGACCGACTCTGCACCATCGATGGCCGCCTATATGACTGGCGTGAAGATGAATAATGAAGTCATCTCTATGTCACCAGAAACTAAAGCCACAGATGACAAGGGTAATCCTTATCTGAATGGTACAGACAGCACTTGCCCTGCTGGTAATGGCAAACCGGTGACCACCTTGCTGGAAATCGCCAAAGCCGCTGGCCTTGCGACCGGTGTGGTCACCACCACCCGCGTTACGCACGCCACTCCGGCAGCGACTTATTCCCATGTCTGTCACCGCGATGCAGAAAATGAGATCGCAGCCCAATTTGTGCCTGGCGGTAAGGGCTACAACCCGGCGCTGGCCGATGGCGTGGATATCCTGATGGGCGGCGGCAGCCAGTTCTTCTACCCAACAACAGCCAAAGGCAAGCGGACCGACGGGCGTGATCTGGTCGCTGAATTAAAAACCAAGGGTTATACCTTTGCCGGCAACCGTGCCGAATTTGATGCGCTGGATGCCAGCAAAACCAATAAGTTTGTCGGTTTGTTTACGCCAAGCCATATGAGCTACGACCTGGACCGCGATGCGGCCAAAGAGCCAAGCCTGGCTGAAATGACCGTAAAAGCACTGCAAGGTCTGAAGAAAAACAGCAAGGGCATGTTCCTGATGGTGGAAGGCGGTCGTATCGACCACGCTCTGCACGAAACCACGGCTAAAAAAGCGCTGCAAGATACCGTAGCCTTTGATGACGCGATTAAAGCGGCGATCGCCGAAGTGAAGAAAACCGATCCTGAGCTGAAAAACACCTTAATCGTGGTGACGGCTGACCATGACCACACTCTGGTATTAAACGGCTACGCCAAGCGTACAGGTAAATCCACTCCGACTAACCCGGGTGTATTGGGGCTGGTGAAAGATGTGGTAGGCAGCAAAGCGTCCCTGGATGCCGATGGTAAGCCATACACCATTATTGGTTTTGGTAATGGCGAAAACCGTGCGCAAGGCGACAGAAAATCCTTTGCCGCTTTGGATGATGGTGCGGTATTTGCCAATACCTATCATCAGGAAGCCGCAATCCGGATGGGTGCGGGCGGCGAAACACACGGCGGGACCAATGTATTTTTGGGTGCCATTGGCAAGGGCAGCGATCAGTTCTTTGGTGTGATGGATAACACCAACGTCTTTAAGATCATTCGCGACGCAGCCGGCCTGTAAACCAGGGATTAAGGAATAAAAATCATGATGAAACAAACTCTTATTGCCACTGCATGCCTGCTCGCTTTTGCTCAGGGTGCACAGGCCGCCGGTGAAGCCAAAAACGTTATTTTCTTTTTGGGTGACGGTATGGGCCCGGCCACGGTGACTGCCGCACGTATTTATAAGTACAAAGAAGAAGGTTCTTTAAATATGGAAAAGCTGGACGGCAAAGCCCGTACAGCGCGGATTAAGACCTTCTCTAACGATGCTCAGACCACCGATTCCGCTCCATCGATGGCCGCCTATATGACCGGCGTGAAGATGAATAACGAAGTGATTTCCATGACACCGGAAACACAGGCGACCGACATCAACGGCAATTCTTACCTTAAAGGGACAGACAGCGCTTGCCCGGTAAGCAACGGCAAGCCGGTGGATACCATTCTGGAAATCGCCAAGGCCAAGGGTAAAGCGGTCGGTGCAATCACCACCACCCGTATTACCCACGCTACACCCGCCACCACCTATGCCCACGTTTGCCACCGCGATGCAGAAAACGCCATCGCCATGCAAGCCGTGCCAGGCGGAGTGGGTTACAACACCAAACTGGGTACCGGGCTGGATGTATTAATGGGCGGCGGCAGCCAGTTCTTCTTGCCGACCACCGCTAAAGGTAAGCGTACCGACGGCCGTGATCTGATCGCGGAAATGAAGACCAATGGTTATACCTTTGCCGGCACAGGGACCGAGCTGGCCGCGGTCGATACCAGCAAAGCCAATAAACTGTTTGGTCTGTTTACTGCCAGCCATATGGATTACGAGCTGGACCGTGTGAATAAAAAGCTGGATCAGCCCAGCCTGAGCCAAATGACCACCAAGGCCATTGAAGTGTTGGCTAAAAAACCAGAAGGCTTTTTCCTGATGGTGGAAGGCGGCCGGATTGACCACGCTTTACACGGCAACAACGGTAAACGGGTGATGGATGACACCATTGCGTTTGACGATGCCATTAAAACTGCATTGGATGAAATGCAAAAACGCGATCCGGGCCTGAAAAATACCCTGATCGTGGTGACAGCCGATCATGACCACACCTTAACCATTAATGGTTATGGCAAGCGCGGCAGCAATATTCTGGGTACGGTTAAAAACTACCGTGATGGTTCAGAAGCCAAAGATGCCGATGGTAATAACTACACCACGCTGGTGTTTGGTAACAGCGCCAACCGTAAGTCGGTTCGTACCATGCTGGTTGAAGGCAATGCCGACAAATCACAGGTATTGCACGATGATTACCAGCAAGAAGGCGGTATCCGGGTAAGTGATGGCGGTGAAACCCATGGCGGCGGCGATGTGATGTTGTTCTCCACCGGTGCGGGTTCCAAAACCTTTAAAGGCACCATGGTTAATACCAAGGTCTTTGGCCTGGTTAAAGACGCATTTGGTTTTTAATAAGTAGTTAAAGCAGTTAACGGGCCGGTTTCGGCCCGTTTTTTGTAAGGAATAAGAGTAATGAAGTCTTTGATTTGTGCATTACTGATGGCAGGCAGTGTTGCTTTAAGCCATGCCGCCGCCCCCGATACGGCCGCCCTGATTACCTATGAAACCAGGGTGGTGACCGCCGAAGGCGTAACCAAATCAACTCAGTTTCAGGAAACCTGGCTGCGCACTGCCAACCGGGTGTGGAGTGAGCGTCTGGTGCCTAAAAATGCCCAGGCCGAAGTGGCTAAAAGCATGCCCATGCCAAAAGGGCATGAAGGCCATAATCACGATATGAATTTTGCGCTGGCAGCTAAATCGATTGAGCGCGAGCCCAATGGCGAAGTGCGGCTGAATCTGGTGAGGATGAAAATGCAGCAGATTATTGCCATGGGCACTACCGATTTCCGGGAAATTGGCTTTGATGGCAACTGGGATAATGCGGTGTATATGATCGACCGTCAGCAGCTTAAACAAATGAAAAAGCGTGCAATTGCAGCGCCTGCCGGTGAAGTCTGGCTGGAAAACCGCAAAAATGGCATGTACACCATGGTGCTGTGGTCAGAAAAACTACAACTGCCACGCATTATTGAAACCGGCCATGAAAATGGCGGCAGCTGGAGCCGGGTCACGGTGGAACCTAAACCCATGCCTGAAAAAATGCCATGGCTGAGCACCGCAGGTTTCAGAAAGCGCGATTATATGGATTTACTGGATTAAACCGCAGGCCTTGCGCCTCTGCCTGCGATCGCAAAAGTTGCCATTCTCTCTCTGTTGATCCAGGGGGCTATGGCAATTTTTTTGCCTGTGATTTTTGGGGCGTGATGGATTATTAGGCAATCGGGCCATGCCGCAAGGGATGGCTTTATACCGGTTGGTTTTTACCGTTTTAAGGGGGCTTTTAAGCACTGGCCCTGGATTATTTATACCCTGTCGTTTTCTCACCACAGGGCTGCGCCCGCAGGAATACTCACTTTTTTGTACTTCGCTTTTTGTGCCGCCGCCTGGTGGCTTTTGATCTCTTTTCTCTGCTTGCCACAAAAGCCGAAAGACACTAGTATTTGTGTCACATCTTCTTAAGAAGCACTACATATAGTGTTTCTCCACAAGAAATCCACAGAATTATCCACAACGGGACGTGTCTGATTTGCCCGCCCGCCACACTTATGAGAGCCCTATGACCGATAGCGTTAATACTGCTCAGACTCAAAGCAGTTATGCCGATTACAAAATCATTCGACGTGATGGATC
>JBOFGM010000528.1:0-4731 GCA_051649105.1 Iodobacter sp.
CAAACAGGTATTTCATTATTTATTAATGGGTAATTCACAAGCAGCAGACGGTACGGCGGGTTCATCCGGATATGCCGAAATTAAAGGCAATGACATTGTTGTCACTTTAGGTGACTGGGGTTTGAATAGTAAAACAACCGATGCGGCATATCAGTTGGTTAATTTTCAGGCCAGCACAATCATGCATGAATTAGGGCATAACCTCGGCTTGCAGCATGGCGGGGATGAAGTGAATAATAACAAGCCTAATTACTACAGCACCATGAATTACCTGTATCAGCTGATGGGGCTGGGGACTGATCCTAAATCAATTGCACCGGTAGAGCGTTATTATTTAAGCCTGCAGGCTCATGGTTTTGACTGGAACAGCCGTTGCAAAATAGAGGGTGGCCCGTGCAGTGCTGATTTCCGTATCTCTTATTCTGATGGCACCGGCGCTGATTTGAATGAAAAGCTGCTGTTTGAATCGGGGTTGATTGGCCGCGGCAGCAATAATTCTGCTTTATATGCTGACTGGAATCTGGATTTTATTCGAGCTGAAAATGGGTTTTCCATGAATTTAGATGATCAGGCGTCTATTGATGTTTTGCATGATTATAATGATTGGGATAACTTGTATCTTGCCTTTGCCCGTTCTGTTCAAGGCAATAGCGGGGCATCCAAAAAACGGAGTGTGGCGGTGATTAATAATCCAATTCTGAATGACCGGCAACGCAGGGCGGAAGAAACCGCGCCATCGGCCGCTTTCTTTGCGGCGGTGCGTAATGTCCGCTAAATGGCTGGCTCTTTTGCTGTGCAGTGGCCTTGCCCATGCGGGCGGGCTGCAAATCAGCGGAGCAGGGGTGGTCAAGCCTCTCTCGGGTGAGGTGCAGTCTGCCGGCCTGATTGCAGGAGCGGCTCATTTTGTGCTGGAAGACGGTGAGGCCGTGGTTTCTTCCTGGCCTTTGGCATGGCGTAAATTGCCTGCCGGAACACGGCTTGTTTTAGAGCGGGCCCCTCATCCGGCCGGCCCTGTCAGCCGTTTACGCTTGCTGGATCATGACAAGCCATGGCTGGAGTTGATTGCAGGAGGCTATGCCGGCACCGTGGTGCAAGACAGCTGGCGGCTTGGTTTTAAGGAAGGTCAGCCTGTTTTGCTGCAGGACGACCAAAGCCGGCCTTTTTTGCGCAAAATGCGGATGAAAGATCAAAGTGGTGCCGACTGGTGCTTACAGCTGCTGGATCGGCATGAAGCCAGACCGGCAGCCCCTGGCACGGCGCAGGAAACGCAGATTAAAGCAGACTGGTTGCGTTATCTGCCCAGAAAAGGGCGCTGTTAAGCAAAAGGGTGAGCGCGATGCTCACCCTTTTTTTTAGATAAAGTAATTCAGCACACCATCGAGCCCGACCTGATTAATGGAATAGGGTGCTTCACGCTGCACAATGGCTTTGGCATGGCAGGCCACCCCAAACCCCGCTTCTTTCAGCATCGGCAAATCATTGGCCCCGTCGCCCATGGCCACCACCTGATCAGGCCGCAGGCCCAGCTCTTCACGGTAAAGCATCAACTCTGCTTTTTTCCGGCTGGCGTCCACAATACCGCCCGTTACCCGGCCGGTCAGCAGGCCGTTTTCTACTTCCAGCACATTGGCAATGGCACGGCTTAAGCCCAGCTTTGCCTGCAGTTTTTCTGTAAAAAAGGTAAAACCACCCGAGATCAGCAGGGTTTTGGCGCCAGCTGCATGAAAGCCGCTCAGCATGGCCTCAGCGCCTGGCATCAGTTTCAGTCTTTCGGTATAAACGCGCTCTAGGGCACTTTCTTGCAGGCCGGCCAGCAAAGCCACCCGGCGGGTCAGACTTTGTGTAAAGTCCAGCTCGCCCCGCATGGCACTGGCGGTAATTTCAGAAACTTGCGCCTTAATGCCATGAATATCGGCAATTTCATCGATGCATTCGATCGTAATCAGCGTTGAATCCATATCCATGACCACCAGCCCGATATCGCTGACCTGGGTGTCTTCAGGAATAAAAGCAAAATCCAGCTGATTGGATTCGCAAAAATCGCTGACGGCTTCCAGATTGCTGATATCGGCACCCTGCAAACGAAACGCTTGCTGATGAATCGCTTCAATACTGTGCGCACCCGATAAACGGGCCAGTTGCTTTAAGTTTTGCGTGGCAATTTCAGGTGCCTGAATAACAAGACGATGCATGGATGAGCTCTTTGCAGGGGATAAAAGCGGGCTGACCCAGCCCGCTGTGCCGGATTAAATCAGAAATTAAGCACCGCAGCACTTTTTAAATTTCTTTCCACTGCCACAGCTGCAAGGATCATTGCGGCCAATTTTGGGTTCGGTATGGACCACGGTTTCTACCTTGCCAAATTGCTTATTCAGCCACCAGTGCAAGACATCTTCAATCAGCCATGGCAGCTCGTCGATCAGCGCATCACGTTGTTTAACCGATAGCAGCTGCTCTTCATCATCCGGATGATGGCCCAGTTCCAGGGTCAGAATCTTGGCAACGATTTCATACAGATCTTCGTTTTCATCCAGCGTGTCCTGCCAGAGGTCTTCGCGCAGCAAAACACCGGCCCGGAAACCCGACGCCCAGTAAGCACCCAGGGTTTCACGCCATTTTTCGTCAATGCCTTCGTCTTGCAGCACGATAGGCACGTACATTGGCTCTTCAGTTTCTTTATTGCGCGCTTTCAGGGAAAACGCAGCCTGAATAGAGGCGTGATGACGACGGATCAGGCCGATAATCTCATCTTTTTCTTCGGTATCTTTAAATTCCGGGGCCGCGCCTTCAAAAATATGTGGCAGCCATTCTTCTTCGCTGGCTTGCTCAGGGCTGATCGCCAGAGCTACAAAAAAACCATCGATCATTTCCAGATCCATGGTTTCTGCGCCGGTGGCATCAGACATCAGAAACGCATCCAGGCGCTCCAGTTCGGCTTGTTTTAGTGCAGACATCGGGTATTTCCTTTTAGTATTCAGGGTTAAGGCCAGATGGCTTAGTCATTGCCGCGCAATAAGCGCAGCAGTGCCGCAGTATCCATCTTGGCGGTGGCATCGCCACCTTCCAGCAGGCTGTCTGCCAGATCACGTTTTTCTGCATGCAGAGCAATAATCTGCTCTTCAATCGTGTCTTTGGCCACCAGACGATAAATGGTGACGGGTCTTTGCTGGCCCATACGGTGAGCCCGGTCGGACGCCTGATCTTCTACCGCCGGGTTCCACCATGGGTCAAGGTGAATCACATAATCGGCCGCGGTCAGATTTAAGCCTGTTCCGCCGGCCTTCAGGCTGATTAAAAAGATATCGCCCGTGCCGGCCTGAAACGCATCGACGCGTTTTTTGCGCTCCATCACCGGTGTGCTGCCATCCAGATACTGGTAGTGAATACCTTTTTCTTCCAGCCATTCACGCACAATGGCCAGATGGTCAACAAACTGGCTGAAAACCAGCGCCTTATGCCGGTTTTCCAGCAGCTCTTCGGTGATTTCGGCAAAAGCGGCCAGTTTACTGCCGGCCAGGTTGGAATTAGGTAAGGCCAGCTTAGGGTTGCAGCAAAAGCGGCGCAGCCGGGTAATTTCGGCCAGTACCCGCATCGATCTGCCTTCATCAGCGCCGATCGCATCCAGTTTTTCGACGGCTTCCTGACGCAACGCCTCATATAAGTGGCGCTCATCTTTAGACAGCTCCACCTGTAAGGTGATTTCGGTGCGCGGCGGTAATTCGCTTAATACTTGTGTCTTGGTGCGGCGCAGGATAAACGGTTGGATCAGTTTTTTCAAATGCTGTCTTGCGGTTTTATCACCACGCTCAATCGGGCCGCTGAATTTGGCGGCAAAACGCTCTTTGGATCCCAGCAGGCCAGGGTTGATAAAGCGGAATAAATTCCACAGCTCGCCCAGATGGTTTTCCACCGGGGTGCCGCTGGCAATCATTTTAAAATCGGCATTCAGCGCCATGGCCGCCTGGCTGCGTTTGGTGGCGGAATTTTTAATCGCCTGCGCTTCGTCCAGTACCACGGTATGCCAGTGCTGTGCGGCAAAAGCCTCGCTGTCCTGCTGTAGCATGCCGTAGCTTGCCACCACCAGATCAAAGGGCCCCAGATCATTCAAGACCCGGTTGTTATGGTAGGTCTGCACCTTTAAGGTGGGGGCAAAACGCGCGGCTTCGGCCTGCCAGTTCAGCGCCACCGACAGGGGGGCAATCACCAGTGCCGGCCCTTGCGGGGCACGGGTCAGCAGCATGGCCAGCGCCTGGACGGTTTTACCCAGCCCCATATCATCGGCCAGACACGCGCCCACGCCCCATTTTGCCAGCCGGGCCAGCCACTGATAACCTTCCAGCTGGTAGTCGCGCAGGGTGGCTTGCAAGGTGGAGGGCACTTCGGGTTGAAATCCGGCCAGCGAATCCAGTTTTTCAACCTGCTCACGCCAGGCCGAATCAGTTTGTAAATCGCCCACTTCACCGGCTAAATCCGCCAGCAGCGGTGCGGTCAGTGCATTGACCCGCAGGCCGTCTTTGGTGACTTCGGCCAGCGTGCGCAGCTCATCCAGCCGTTTTTTAAAGGCTTCGGTCAGCGCTAAGTAGTCGCCATCGCCCAATGGCAGAAAGCGGCCCTTGGCCACATCCATCAGTTGCAATAATTCGCGCAGCGCCAGCACCCGGCCATCGTCCAGCGTCAGCTCGCCGCCAGCCACAAACCATTCGCCCTGTTTTTTAACCGTCAGCGACATTT
>JBOFGM010000529.1:0-1415 GCA_051649105.1 Iodobacter sp.
TTAACAATAACTGAATCCACAAAATACGGACGAAAAAAAAGTGCGGCTTACGCCGCACTTTTTATAAATCAAGCCCCACGCACGCCTACTTAGCATTTCGCCCGGTAGTGGTGCAAGTTCGATCCATGAGGCTTAACTCCAGAATTGTTGGTAGGCACGATTGGACTCGAACCAACGACCCCCACCATGTCAAGGTGGTGCTCTAACCAGCTGAGCTACGTGCCTGTCTTAAGAGGTGCAGATATTATGTGAAATACTGATGAGTGGCAAGCATTTTTTAATACTTTATCAACGTTTTTTAAAGAAAAAGCCCAATTCATAGTGAATCGGGCTTTTTTCTTAAATCCCCGGCTTACGCCAGAAATAACGCCAGACAAATCCAGGCCAGGCAAAGACGATAAACATGGCAAAGGTCGTGGCATAAAACGGCCAGTTTTGCGTATGGACGGGCGACAAGCGCCCTTCCAGTACCCGTGCCAGTAAACCCAGAGCGATATACAACACAATCAGCTCTAATAAACGCCAGTGAAAGCCTTTCACCTTTTTCGCCGGGATACAAAACATAATCTGCTCAATAAAAAACGGCAGATTAGCGGCGATCAGGGCAAGTCCGCACAACAGATAAACATTATTCATTACAGAGCCGGCAGTGACGAAGTAATAGCCTGAGACAATACTGACATTAAACGTTCAGGCATTAAGCCTAAAATCAGTAATAAAAGGCAATTTACGGATAACACCAGCTTGCTGTCAAAACCAGCAACAATCGGAGCGGTCTCGGTGGCTTCGTCAAAATACATCATTTTAACGACGCGCAGATAGTAGAACGCACCAATCAGTGAGAACACCACGGCGACCACCGCCAGCCAGGTGTAACCCAGATTCACCACGGCCTGCAGTACCGACAGCTTGGCAAAGAAGCCAACAAAAACAGGAATACCGGCCATGGAGAACATCACAAACATCATCATGCAGGCAAACCATGGGCTGCGTGCAGCCAGACCCTTGAAGTCATCAATCTTATCGGCTTCAAAACCTTCACGGGACAGCAGCATTACCATACCGAAACCTGCCGCCGCGGTCAGTACATACACCATGGCGTAGAAGAAGGATGCGGAATAGCCGGCGTGATTAGCCACCAGAATCCCTAACAGCAAAAAGCCCATATGCGAGATGGTGGAGTACGCCATCATGCGCTTCATACTGGTTTGTGCAATCGCCGTCAGATTACCAATACCCATCGACAAGACCGACAAGATAATCAGCATACCGCGCCAGTCAAAGGCATAACCTTCCATGCCTTGCACCAGCAGACGAATCATAAAGGCAAAAGCTGCCAGCTTAGGTGCAGAACCAATCAGCTGAGTAATCAGGGTTGGCGCGCCTTCATAAACATCGGGCACCCACATATGAAA
>JBOFGM010000530.1:0-4512 GCA_051649105.1 Iodobacter sp.
TGCCCGGTGACCGGCCCTGTGATATTTACCCCGGCGCCTGCCGCGGTGCTGACCAGATTAACCCGGCCGGCCTGAATGGCTCCCAGATAGTAGCTGTCTAAGGAGCTGCTCCCTTCTGCGGCGGGGCGGGTGGAAAGAAGAGTGGTGCCACCTGTCGCGAGGTTTTGCGCCACATTATTAAAACCAGCAATGGCATTAATGGCCTGGTCAGCCCGTACGCTGCCCCGGATCTCAATCCGCGGCGCGATTAAATCTAATACTTTTTCGCCCTGTGCACCGCCGGTATTCACCAGCAGCAAATTACGGTTTTGTGCCGCATCCAGCGATTGAATACTGCCGTTTTCTATCCGGGCAGTCCCCACCAATAATGAGGCGCGCGGTGTATTAATAAAACCGCAGCCATCGCAGGTAATGCCATTGGGATTGGCCAGCACATAATCGGCCGCCATCCCGAAGATTTCCTGTTTACCTAATAGCAAAGACGGATTGCGGCTGACGACTTCATTTAAGATCACTTTTGCCGCCTGATGACCCAATTGCGTATTGGCATTGAGCTGGCCGGCTAATTGGGATTGCCCGGCAATGGTTGAGTTATTTAATACGGCACCAGGCAGGCCCACATTAAAATCTTTAAATTGATTATGAGATAAGCCGGCTGCACCAGGGGCTACGATATTAACGACGACCGCACCGTTATTCGCGGTATTGATTTGTGCCTGTTTAGCCGCGTCACCCCCTGCCACAATGCCTGCAGCAGAGCTTTGTCCGGTCAGCACAAAGGCCATAATCAGCGCGGCGGAGATTTTGCCACTGAGAGAAAGATTAAAATTCATGATGAGCGCCTTTGGTTTGACAGGGCATCGCTTACCGCACTGGGTGTTGCAGCAGGGGCCTTGTCTTATCAGTAAAGGCTAATATATCTGCAAATTATTGCCCAATAGGGTGTTCATACTAAGAATTGGGCAGAGCCGTGATTTGGAAATAAAATCGCGGATTTCGCCGGAAAATTTCTTGTAATGACTTAATCGCGGGTAAATATGGTTTATTTAGCCGCTATGGTGTGAATATTTACCCGGTTTGAATGGTGAATTGCCGGGGATTTAAATCAGATTATTTAGAATTGCCAGCTTAAACGGGAAATAAACTGATATTGCTCGCTATTGAATTTTTCGGGCATAGAGAGGGGCTGGCTGTATTCCATATCCAGATTAATATTGTTCAGATTCAGACTAAATCCCAGATTAATCCCGATGAGGGTATCAAAGTTATTTTGCAAAATACGCCCGGCATCCAGGCCGATCCGGGGGGTGAATCGTTCTGAAAACAGCCGGGTGGATACGGTATTGCGCCAATACCAGCCGGTGTCGCCAGATGCAGAATTATGCTGAAACCCCCGCACCGCCGACTGGCTGGCCAGCTCCATTTGCTCAATGGCCGGCAGGCGGTCCTGGCTGCCTTGCCAGTTCCAGCTGCTTTGCAGGCTGATGGGCGTTGAACCGATCAACAGGGTGCGATACAGCCGGACACCCAGTTTGGCTTTTAAAAACTCCGGGCGAGGCAGATCTTCGGCCGGGCGGTCCTGATCGCGGTCGGCACCAAACCAGCCAAGGCCTTTTTCCAGCGAAGCATCCAGCACCCAGATACCACTGTCGCTGATCAGCATCTGGTTAAAGCCCAGTTCCAGCACGCTCAGCGTCGGGCTGCTGATATCCAGCCGCGATCCGGCAAAATAGTTGGCCGAGCGTTTATGGCTGATCTGCAGGCTGGCCGTACTGGTGGCATGCTGGTCGCGGGCCACAATACGGTCCAGCCGCAGGCCACTTTGGCTGGATTCTCCGGACAGCTCCACCGAATAAATTTGTAATTGCTGTGTATTTAAATAGCTGGATTCACTGGCAAAGGCGCTGATGGTCCAATAGCCATAGGGCAGAGAATAAAACAGCGAGCTGCTGCGGCTGTAGCGCTCACCCGCCGGAGCCAGACTGCTTTGCGCGGACAGGCTGATAAAATCGGACAGACCCAGCGGGCTGTCGAAAGACGCATTGATCCCGGCAATCCAGAGGCCCGTCGATTCTTGCCCGGAATCGCTGAGCGACAGGCCGCCATGAAAGGGGGAAGAATCCGGGTTATGCAGTGACAGAACCGACCCCCCCTGAGTTTGCCCTGGCAGAATATCCAGGGTGGCGTGATTGGATTGCAGACGGTTTGCCTGGTCCAGCCCCTGATCGATATCTTTAATATTCAGTGGCAAGCCAATCACAGACGGAAACAGGGTGGCGGTATGAAGCCGGCGGTCGCTGCTTTCTATGGCTTCTACATGGCCTTCCACCGCCTGCAGGGTCAGCACGCCGTCGGCATCGGGCCCGGTGCTTAAAATACGCGCGGCAATATAGCCTTTTTGCACATACAGCGTGGTCAGGGCCTGAATAAAAGCGTTGATATCCTGATTGGTCAGGCAATCGCCCTGCGGCATAGCAAGCAGATTAACTTCGGCATGGCTGAGCAGGCTGATACCGGCCAGCCGTACGCCTTTAACCGCCAGACAATCGATGGGGGGCATGGTCTGTACCGGATTTTCCGGCGTAACCATATCGCCATGCCTGAGCTGGCGCATCCGCTGATCGTCCACAATCCCCCGGAAGCGATCGGCATTTTCTTGCATCAGGCGACGGGACTGCTCTTCCATCGATTGCTGCATCACCGGGCTTTCATGTTTGGGGGCCGCAGTGGCAGCAAGGCTGAAGCAGGCAAGCAGGGCCAGGGCGGGATAAAGGGTCTTCAAGGGAATCCGGTCAATTGGGTGGCGGGCTTTCTTAAATTAGAGAAGTTGTACATTAATGTCTGTACAACATAGCACTTAGGCAAACGCTGATGGGCTGTGCCGGCCAGAGGCCCGTCCTGGCGCCGGAGCAGCGGTAAAGAGATTGGGCGGAAGGGTTTAGTTTTGCCGGTGAAATAATAGTCGCCAAAAAAAAAGCGGCCTGCATGGCCGCCGTTTTTTACAGATGGTTTTTATATAATTTATTGTATTCTGATTCGCCAAAATACT
Source organism: Iodobacter sp. (assembly GCA_051649105.1). GTDB lineage: Bacteria > Pseudomonadota > Gammaproteobacteria > Burkholderiales > Chitinibacteraceae > Iodobacter. The sequence goes on from JBOFGM010000530.1 coordinate 3,050, forward strand.
TTATATATTCCTGTGTGGCAAAAGCATCCATCATGCCGGAAATATAATCGGTAATTAAACGAATCCGGTTTTCCTTGCCCACCCGGTAACGCAATTCTGCCGGAAATAACTGCAGATTAGGATTGTATTGCTCGTCCGAGTAAACCTGAAATAGTCCGCGAATAATATTTTCACCGCGTTTCTCATACTGCAGAATACTTTTCTTTTTAAGAATAATTTTAGACAGTGTGTTTTTCAGGCCGGCAGCCAGCTTGGCATGATGCACATAACCAATTTCATCCACGCCATGATTATTGACCACGCCAATATCTTTGCACAGCGTATTGACAATATTGGATGTCAGCTCTTTTACAAAAATATAAGAGTATTCTTCTGAGGTATGCATTAAATATGAATCGCCGGCTTCTTTCTGGCAATCATCAATAATTTGCTTAAACGTATCATAAGCATCACTATAAGTGCTGCTTATTTTAAAGGCGTAAAGCAGCTCGCCAATATCCACCAGATCCGCATTTAATGCATCTTCTAAATCATGGGCCGCATAAGCAATTTCATCGGCAATATCCATGATTTGCGCGTCAATACTTTTAGTATCTGTAATACCGTTTTTATCCAGCTGCTCTTTTAAAAAATGATAATTATCATTGTAAAGAAATTTATGCTGGTTTTGCTCTGAGGTATGAAAGTATTTAATCGTGCCCCAAATGGTTCTCAGGGTTAAATTCAGGCCGGAATAATGAATACTTTTCTTTTCCAAATCATGCACAATCCGGAATGCCTGTGCATTGCCTTCATAGCCGCCCACATCTTTGGCCAGAGCATGCAGAATTTTTTCGCCATGATGGCCAAATGGCGGATTACCAATATCATGAATCAGCGCGCCGGTTTCGGTGACCACCGGATGCTTTAAACCCAGATCCATAGCAATACTGCGGGCAATTTGTGCCACTTCCAGGCTGTGGGTCAGGCGGTTACGGCTGAATTTTGTGTTGTTAACGCTCAGCAGCTGCATTTTTCCCTGCAGCCGCCGGAATGATGAGCAGTATAAAACGCGGGCATAGTCGCGCATATAGTTGTCGCGCTCACGCCCGTCGCTATGGTTTTCCGGGTGAAAACGGTAGGCTAATTTTTCGGCCTCATTTTCTTTATGCTGCGCAAATTCAATCGTCCGGGCTGAGTACATAGTGTTCCTAAAATAAACGACGCAATAAATAAACCTGCCGCTGTATTTTTATAAAATAAGCGCCGGCAAGATTGTGGCACATATTGCCCCTGTCTTTAAGGTAATCCTTGCTGTGCACGCTGCCCGGCGGTATCTGCCGGCAGGTGCACCAAGGTGGCTGATGGCCCGGTACCCGCCAGGCTGCCTGTTCAATTTTATCCGTATCTGACCCGGGGCCGGTTTTGGCGGGTTCTTCTTATCGTAGTCGCTCAGCTGGTTTTTTTGGTGTCTGACCTGCCCT
>JBOFGM010000531.1:0-2295 GCA_051649105.1 Iodobacter sp.
TGGGCGGTGATGGCCTGCAATTAATAGAACAGGCCCGCACCACGCTGAGCCATGCCATTCAAAACAGCCAGTGGCTGGGTATTGCCGCGGTATTGCTGGCATTCTGGTTTCTGCGCCGTCTGCCCCGTATTCAGTTTAAAACCAAGGTTTCAGCCTGATCCAGCAAGAAACAGAGTGACTTAATGTATTGTAAGCACCAGGCCGCAGCCATCGTGCGGCCTGCCCCGTATTCAGATTAAAACAAAGGTTCCCGCATGAGCCCGCAAGAAACAGAGCAACTTAAGGTATTACAACAACTGGGCCGCGGTTATCGCGCCATGCTGGGGGCTTTTGAGCTGTCTGTCGGGCAGGGGCTGACCCGCTGGCGCATTTTAAGCCAGCTTTACCGGGAAGAGCTGTGCTCGCAAAAGTTTCTGATCCGGCAATTACATATGGATCCGGGATCGCTGACCCGCTTATTAAAAGCCATGGAAAAAGACCAGCTGATCACCAGAATGAGCGATGAACAGGATAACCGGCTGACCAATGTCACCCTGACGGCGCTGGGCCGCCTGGAAGTGGAAGCCGCCCTGCCGAAACGCAGCGAGTTTTTAAAGGTGATTCTGGATGAATTCAGCGAAGAAGAGCTGCTTACTTTTCAGGCCATGCTGAATAAACTGGAGCGCGGCTGTCAGAAAATAAGTCAGTAAAACGCGCACCCAGGCGGGTGCGCGGGATGCATCAGCGCAGCGCTTCGATGCGGCGCAGAGCGTCTTGCAAGACGGCCGTCGGGCAGCCAAAGTTCAACCGGACAAAGCCCGGCGCACCAAAATCACGGCCATCGGATAAACCCACGCCCAGCTCTTCAAAAAACGGCAACGGGTTAACCGGATCAATGGCGCGAGCATCAATCCAGGCCAGATAAGTGGCTTCAGGCACAGAGAGTTTCAGCCGTTTAGAATCAGCAAACCAACTGAGCAGCAGATCGCGGTTGGTGCGTAAAACACGAATCAACTCATCATGCCAGGCCCCGTCATCCCGGTAAGCGGCTTCTGCGGCGGTAAAGGCCAGCAAATTCACCGAAGGCACGAGGCCTGCCATTTCTTTTTGAAAACGAGCGCGCAAAGCCGCATCCGGAATCACCGCCAGCGAGCAGCCCAGTCCGGCGATATTCCATGTTTTAGAAGGGGCCAGCAGCGTAATGGTGTGCGCGGCAAAATCCGCATCCACGGCGGCCAGTGGCAGATGGCGGATGCCTTCTTGCAGCAGCAGATCACAATGAATATCGTCAGAACAAATGGTCAGGCCATGGCGGCGGGCAATGGCAATCAGCTCGGTCAGCTCGGCCCGGTTCCAGGCACGCCCAACCGGGTTATGCGGATGACACAGCAGTAATAATTTAGTTTTTGGGCTGATCGCCGCTTCTAAGGCGGCAAAATCCCAGCCCCATTCGCCATTCACCTGTTGCAAAGGCACGGCACGCAATACGCGGCCGGACTGGCCCGGTGCGCGTAAAAAGGGCGGATAAATCGGTGTGGCGGTCAGCACTTCATCGCCTTCCTGCCCCACCGCACGGCAAGCCAGATTTAAACCCTGCACGAGGCCGGGCAACCAGACTATCCATTCGGCTTTAATATCCCAGCTATAGTGGGCCGCGGCATAGCTTTGTACGGCCTCTACCAGGCTGGCCTGAGCATCGGTATAACCAAACACGCCATGCGCCACACGTTCTTGCAGCGCTGAAATCACCGATGGCGGGCTGAGAAAATCCATATCAGCCACCCACATAGGCAAAATATCCCGTCCGGCGTATTTATTCCATTTTTGGCTGGAAGTAGGCAGGCGGTCGACCGGTGTTTGGAAATCCATAACGCAATCCTTGTACTGAAATAGTAAGCAAAGGATAACTGATTTGAAGTAAGCAGAGTAAGTAAGTGACTTTCTTACTGGCAATCGTTAAAACGGCAGGAGCGAAACATGGGTTTCAACGCCTGCCGTCCTTGTTTAAACCAAACCTGTGCCAGCACCGGTCAGCCACAAACCGGCCTTCAATCCTGACCGCAAGCAGGAATCAGAGAATAACGAATTTACGGCATTACACGAAGCCCCCGCCAGTTATGCCAGCGCCTGCTCCAGATCCGCCACCAGATCATCGATGCCTTCAATACCCACCGACAAGCGGATCAGATTATCACTGATACCCAGTGTCACGCGGCGCTCTGGCGGTACCGAAGCATGGGTCATCCGCACCGGCTGGCTGATCAGGCTTTCCACCCCGCCCAGGCTTTCTGCCAGGGTAAATAAGCGGGTGCGGGT
>JBOFGM010000532.1:0-6026 GCA_051649105.1 Iodobacter sp.
GATACCACTGGCTACCGCAGGATTTTCATGGCTGTGGCTAAGGCTTAAATTAAGCCGGCTGGAATTACTGGCCATGGGCATTGGTATTACCGGTTTGCTGATTATTTTTTCCGATCAGCTCAGTTCAGCCGGAATCACCGGCATTGCGGTGGTGCTGCTGGCGGTATTGATTCAGTCGGGTGCTGCGGTGCAGTTAAAAACGCTGGCGGCCGGCTTACCCCCTTTTGCGGTGAATGCCGGGGCTTTAACCATTGCTGCCGTGGTATTAAGCCTGCTCTGCCTTTGGCAAACCGATCTGACCATCATGGTGCTGCCATATAAGAATATGGCGGCCATCGGCTATCTGGCGGTGCTGGGTTCGGTGCTGGGCTTTAGTTTGTATTACTGGCTGATTCGCGAATGCAAGCCGGTGACGGTTTCTTTGATTTCTTTGATCACCCCGGCATCCGCTCTATGGATGGGCCATAGCCTGAATGGTGAGGCTGTTTCCGCGTCTTTAATCCAGGGAACGGCGTGCATTATGCTGGGGCTGGCGGTGCATTTAACCGCTCAGGGGCGTAAACCCTGAGCGATGCCCCTTATCCGGAGACTGGCCGGTGCAAGGGCAAATAGGAAAGCAGCCGCGCTGTGGCACCCCGGTGCGCCGCAGCAAAAGCCAGCCCGGCCTGGCCCATCGCCTGGCTTTCTGCCGGGTGATTAAATAAATACAAGGCCTGGCTGACAATGGCCTCTATATCACCGCCCTGCCATGCCGCATGGCAGGCAAGCGCTTCTTTGGCGGCTTCACTGAAGTTATAGGTAGATGGACCAAGCAGAGCGGGTGTGCCTACGGCGCAGGCTTCGATCAGATTCTGGCTGCCAAAAGGCAGTACCGAGCCGCCGATAATCGCCAGATCAGCGGCGGCATAAAAGCGGATCATTTCGCCCATTGAATCGCCCAGCAGCACCTTCACTTCCGGGTTCAGCGGCCCTTCATTCCATTCGCTGCGCTTTTGGGTCTGAATGCCGCGGCTGGCCAGCAGCTGGGCCACTTCATCAAAACGCTGCGGATGACGCGGCACCAGCAGCAGCAAGAGCGAAGGTGGCCAGTCGCTTAAGGTATCCAGCAGCAGGGCTTCTTCCCCATCGCGGCTGGAAGCCATCAGCAAGACTTTGCGCTGACCAAATTGCTGACGCCAGCCCTTACCTATCTCAATGGCGGAGGTATCGGGCAGATTATCAAATTTAATATTGCCGGCTATAGCAACCTGCTGGCAGCCCAGCTGTTTTAAGCGCACGGCATCCATTTCACTCTGGGCCAGCACCCCCGCCAGTCTGGCGACGGCCGGCCGGATTAAGCCGCCGATCTTTTGATAACCGCGCAGTGATTTTTCTGATAAACGGGCATTGGCCAAAAACAGCGGGATATGCTGGTCGGCGCAGGCATGAATCAGATTGGGCCAGAGCTCGGTTTCCATCAGCACACCAAAGCTGGGCCGGAAATGCTTAATAAAGCGCTCTGCCGCACCGGGATAATCGTAGGGCAGATAAGCCATTTCATGGCTGGCAAACAGCTCATGGGCGGTAGCGCGTCCGGTGGGCGTCATGCTGGTGATTAAAAACCGGTGCTGCGGACAGGCGGCCTTTAATGCGGCAATCAGGGGGGCTGCCGCCCGGGTTTCACCCACGGAAACGGCATGCAGCCAGATTAAAGGCGAATGAAATTCGGCCCGGGGGTTATAAAAACCCAGCCTTTCTTTCCAGTGGCGGCGATAGTCCGGCTGCCGCCGGGAGCGTTTCAGCAGATATAAAAAAATCAGCGGAAAGGCGCAATACAGCAGTGCGCGATAAAGCCAGCGACTCATGCCATACCTGCCACGGTAGCTTGCCAGACGGATTCCAGATCAGGCGGCGCGCCATTTTTTCCCAGATTCACCGCATAGGTGCTGGCCAGCACGCCGGTCAGTGAAGGATCGGAGGCGCAAAAAATTGCCACCACCGGCACCGCGACCGCAGCGGCCAGGTGAGCGAGGCCCGTATCCACACCTACCACAATCTTGCTGCCTGCCAGTAAAGACGCGGCTTCTCCCAGACTCAGCCGCGGCGGGCAAAGCGCATGGGGAATGGCGGCGGCCAGGCGCTGGCTGCGTTCTTGCTCCCTAGGGTTGCCCCAGGGGAAAACGCTGCTGATGCCTGCATCGCTCAGACGATGGCCCAGAGTAATCCAGTTTTCTTCGGACCATTCTTTATCGGCCCGGCTGGTAGCCGAAAGTAATACGGCATAGGGCCGGGCCGGCAACCAGGGCAGGGCAAGTTGCGGCACTTTCAGGCCGTAATCAATTTTGTCATCACAGCTGTAGTTAAATACGCTGGCGGTGAGTAAACGGTTTCTTTGAATGGCATGCAGATCACGCGGCACATGATACTGGTGCTGATAGACCAGGCTGGCCAAACCTTCACGGGCCGAATCACGGTCGTAACCACTGACGGGGCCAATGGCCTGTTTGGCAATAAAGGCGCTTTTAATTAAGCCCTGTGAATCAAGAATCAGATCATAGCTGTGGTGGCGTAAATGCCGGCGGAAGTTAATAAATTCTGCTTTTGAGCGCAGCGGTGCCTTACGCCAACGCCGTAATGCGGTTGGAATAATATGGCGCACAGCGGGATGCAAGGCAGGTAAAGCAGCAAAGCTTTCTTCTACCACCCAATCGATGGCGATATCGGGCCTGTGCCTTGCTAAATCGCTAAGAGCAGGGAAATTATGGATAACGTCCCCCATCGAGGAGAGACGAATAATCAGGGTTTGAAACATGCCGGCATTCTACCCGCACTCGCAGGATAACGACTACACTGATCAGACAGCATAATTTACAGGATGAGTAAATCATGATTGAGCATATCTTAATGATTTTACCTTGGTTGCTGGCTCTGACTATGCTGGGATTCTGGTTGCGCAGCGAGCATTTATACCGGCTGGAGAAAAACCGGCTGATTGATTTTATGGGAAAAGACAACCTTACAAACTTGTCAAACCGGCGGCATTTTCTGGAGCTGGCTGCGCGGGAAACCAATCGTAGCCAGCGTTTTAATACACCGCTGACGGCGCTGATTATTGATGTCGATGATTTGCGGCATTTAAATAATACCTATGGCCATGTGGGCGGCGATCTGGCGCTGAAACATCTGGCTGAAGCCTGCCGGGAAAGTGTGCGGGATTTTGATTTAATCGGCCGCTTTTCGGGAGAGGAAATTGCGCTGGTTCTGCCCGATACCCCTATGGACGGGGCCATTGTGGTGGCCGAGCGGATACGTAAAAAAGTGACCGAAGCCCGGGTCACCATGCCCGACGGAATAGAATTCACCATGACGGTTTGTATTGGCGTGGCCCAGACCAAAAGTGAAATGGATAATCTGGAAGATCTGCTGCTGGCTGCCGATGTGGCCTTACAGCGGGCGATGGAATACGGGCTGAATAATGTCATGTATTAGATGAAGATCAAGACAGTGGCATTACCCATTATTAACTCCCCTGATCTGCTTGCACGTTGCTGATGCATCGTCTACGGTGCATTCTTTTTGTCCGGCCACCGCTATGACTACTCCTAATCCTGCACTTGCCACCGCAGCCCGTCTTCATCAGGCTAATTTAACCAAACCTCAGGGCAGCCTGGGCAAGCTGGAAGAGATTGCGGTCTGGTTTGCCGCCCGCTCCAATTCTGCCCTGCCCGCCCGTTTGCAAACGGCGATTGTGGTTTTTGCTGCGGATCATGGTGTGGCAGCCGATGGCGTTTCCGCTTATCCGGCGGAAGTGACCGGTCAGATGGTGGTTAATTTTGTTGCGGGTGGTGCGGCGATTAATGTGCTGGCCCGGGAAGCCGATGCCGGCCTGTCGGTGGTGGATGTGGGTGTGGCCAGCAGCTATACCGTGCCGGTTGCCAGCGGTGCGCAATTATTCAGAGTGCCGGTACGCTCCGGTACCGCCAATTTACGGCTGGAGCCGGCCATGAGCGAAAGCGAATGCCATAAGGCCTGGTCTATTGGTATGGGCAGCGCCCATGAGGGCCAGATCCGCGGTAAAACCCTGCTGATCGGTGGTGAAATGGGCATTGGTAATACCACGTCTGCCGCTGCGCTGATTTGTGCCTTAACCGGTATTGAGCCAGAAGAAATTGTGGGTGTGGGAACCGGTATTTCCGAAGAAAGCCGTCTGCATAAAACCCAAGTGGTAAAAGAAGCGCTGGCCCGTGCCCGTGCTGCTGGTGCGGTTACCGCCAAAGACTGGCTGATGCAGGTGGGCGGCCTTGAGATTGCTGCGCTGGCCGGGTTTTATACCGGGGCGGCCGAGGCAGGGATTCCTGTCTTGCTGGATGGTTTTATTACAACGGCGGCGGCTCTGGTGGCGGTCCATAACCAGCCAACAGTCGCCGACTGGTTGCTGGCCAGCCATTGTTCCGAAGAAAAAGGTCATCGCCATGCATTGGCGGCCTTAAAGCTGGAACCAATTCTTCAGCTGGGCCTGCGTTTAGGCGAAGCCAGTGGTGCTGCACTGACCATTCCTTTATTGCAAAGCGCACTGGCCTTGCATCGCGACATGGCCACTTTCTCTTCTGCAGGCATTACGGATAAAGAATGAGCAGCTTTCGTCTGACCCTGTTAAGGCATGGGGAAACTCTTGCCCCGGCGGGTACGGTGATTGGCCATACCGACGCGCCCTTATCCCCGCTGGGAGAATTGCAGCTGGCCCGCCGCCAGGAGCATTTTTCCCGCTTTCCGCTCACCAGTATTGCCAGCTCGGATCTGTGCCGTTGTGCGGGCTTTGCCCGTAGTCTGGCGCAGTCTTTTAATCTGGATTGCTGGGTTGATCAGCAGCTGCGCGAAATGAATTTCGGTGCGGTTGATGGCATTCCCAGGGCTGGCTGGAGCCCTGAGCTGCAAGCCGACTGGGCACAGTGGCAGCGGGATCCGGCGCAGCAGCAGTTAACGGGTGCCGAAAGCTGGGCCGATTTTTCTGCCCGGGTGAATACGGCTTGCCAGGGCTGGTTGCAGGCCGGCGAAGGTGAACACCGGGTGCTGATTACCCATGGTGGCGTGGCAAAGGCATTGCTGCTGAACTGGCTGGGGCTGGACAGCCGGCGGCATCAGCAATTCTGGCTGGCTCATTCGGGTATGGTTACCCTGTATTGGGATGATCAATATTTGCCGATTGTGCAAGGAATAGACAATGAAGTTTGACTGGCGCGAGCCGGTGTTGGCGGTGCAATTTTTAACCCGGCTGCCTGCGCCGCAAATTCATGATTTTCAGCCACAGCTATTGGCGGCATCCGCCCCCTGGTTTCCGGTGGTGGGCGGATTAATCGGGCTGTTTTTATCGGCGGCGGTATGGGCCGGGGCGCAGATAGATCCCTGGCTGGCCGCGCTGGCCGGGTTTTTACTCTGGACCTGGATTACCGGTGGTTTGCATCTGGATGGTCTGGCCGATATGTCGGATGGGCTGGGTGCCGCGCACCGGGATCCGGCCCGGTTTTTAGCCGTGCTGAAAGATCCGCATCTGGGCAGCTTTGGGGTTTTATCGCTGATTGCCCAGTCGGCCGCCAAGCTGATTTTATTGATGCTGCTGGCTAAGCAGCAACATTGGCTGGTGTTGATTTTAATTCCTGCCTGGGCGCGCCTGGGCGTGCTGTACTGGAGCCGTTTACCTCCGCTGGCGCCGGGTATGGCCGAACAATTTGCCTGGAAAAAATCCAGTGCTGCCTTGTACCTTATTCTGGCCGTTTTACTGGCCGTTTCCGCCTGCTTGGCCCCGCCCCTGCTGCTGGCTCCGCTGCTGATTTGGGGCTATGCCCGCTGGCTGATTGCAAAATTGGGCGGAATGACCGGCGATTGCCTGGGGGCGGGGATAGAAATCACTGAAACCGGGCTGTTATTTGCGGCTGTGGTGCTATTGCCACTGCTTTAAATCGCCAAATCAGGCGGATTGGCCGGTAATTATCTTGGTGCGGGGATAGAAATCACCGAAACCGGGCTGTTATTTGCGGCTGTGGTGCTAT
>JBOFGM010000533.1:0-3316 GCA_051649105.1 Iodobacter sp.
CTTGCATTACAACGAACGGGTGGCGATTAATCTGGTTCCGGCCAGTGACAGCGCCATTGTGGACAGCTTCCGGGCCATTGAAGCGGCCCGGGGTGAAACCTCGCTGACTTACTTCGAATTTGGCACGCTGGCCGCCATGCAGCAATTTATCGCAGCAGGCGTCGATGTGGCCGTGCTGGAAGTCGGGCTGGGCGGGCGTCTGGATGCGGTGAATGCCTTTGAGCCGCTGGCTTCGGCCGTGGTGAATATCGGGCTGGATCATCAGTCCTATCTGGGTGACACAAGGGAAGCGATTGGCCATGAAAAAGCGGGGATCTTCCGCCAGGGCAAAATCGCCATCTGTGCCGATCCGGAGCCGCCTGCCTCATTAATTGCCGAAGCCGCCCGCCGTGGCGCGCACCTGCAGTTGATCGGGCAGGATTTTGGTTTTGAAAAGCAGGCTGAAGGGCAGCAGTGGAGCTGGTGGAATAAAGCGGGCGTGCGCCGCCATGCTTTACCATTCCCTGCACTGCGTGGTCAGTATCAGCTTGGTAATGCTTCCGTTGTGCTGGCCCTGCTGGATGCTTTAAAAGAGGTATTGCCCGTGGGTGTGGGGGATATCAAGCGCGGCCTGATTGAAGTTGAGCTGGCTGCGCGTTTTCAGGTATTACCCGGCCGGCCGGCAGTTGTGCTGGATGTAGGGCATAATCCGCATGCGGCCAAAGTCTTACGCGCCAATTTAGACAGCATGGGGTTTTTCCCTGTGACGCATGCCGTAATGGGGATGATGGCGGATAAAGATATTGCCGGTGTGATTGAATTGCTGGCAGATCGTATCGATATCTGGCATTTAGCCGCGCCGCAGTTGCCGCGGGCGGCTAAACCTGAGCAACTTGCTGAAATAATTCTCAGCCTTGCACCGCGTGCACAAGTAAAAACGTATGAGAATGTCGCTTCCGCCTTTACTGACGCCTGTAAGGTTGCCGGAGAAGGTGATAGAATTCTCGCCTTTGGATCCTTTTACACCGTCGCTGAAGTGATGGCGACGCGTGAGCGCTGAATATGTCAAACCGTAATGTCAGCGAAGATTTGCTGCAACTTAAAAAACGAGCCCGCCGCCGCTTAGTCGGAGCCATTGCACTGGTGATTTTTGCCCTGATTGTGCTCTGGACCGCGATGGACAGTGCGCCGCCGGCCACCATTGCCGCCAATAATCCGATCGAGATTATTTCCAGCTCGCCTGCCTTGCTGCAGCCGGCGCCGGTGGTGTCTGCGCCTGAGGTGAACCCGCAGACTGCGGCCACTGAAGCGCCGGCCATACTGACGCCGGAACCACAGGATACGGGCGCTGCGCCAGACCCGGAATACCAGCCAGCCAGCAGTTCGGCCAATGTCTTGCCGGGCAAACTGGTTAATCATCAGAAAAAAGTGGTGATTACCCCGCCGCCGGCCGTGATTACCCCTAAACCTGCTCCCACACCGAAGCCGACACCCAAAGCCACACCGGCACCGGCACCGGCTGCCGCCAAAGTGGATCCGCTGAGTATTCTGGAGGGGCATGATACCCCCGCACCGCAAAAAGCGGCGGGTGACAAGCGTTACTACATCCAGGTCGGCGCTTATGCTGACTCAGACAAGGCCGCACAGGCGGTCACTAAGCTGAAAGGGGCGGGTGTTCCGGCTTACGCAGAAAAAGTGACCACCGAGAAAGGCACATTAACACGGGTGCGGGTTGGCCCGGTCAGCGATGAAGCCAAGGCTCAGAGTTACCTTAAAAAAATGGACGGGATCGGTTTAAGCGGCCATCTGTCGAGTAAATAGGCGCAATAATGACCGGCTTTGATTACACCGTTCTGGGCATTATGGGGATTTCCATGATGTTGTCCGTGATGCGGGGCCTCGTGCAAGAGGCCCTGGCGCTGGCCGCCTGGGTGGTGGCATTCTGGCTGGCCAGCCACTATGCCAGCGTGGGCGCGGCGTGGATGCCGCAAAGTTTACCGAATGAAGAATTGCGATATCTGGCGGCCTTTGTTGCCATTTTTTTTGTCACCTGGGTGGTCTCCGCCATTGTGCGCGTCACCCTGAATCAATTTATGCAGGCAACGGGTCTGAAGCCAATGGATCGTTTTTTTGGCGCGGGGTTTGGGTTGTTACGGGGTTTTTTACTCAGCCTGACTCTGGTGATTATTGCTGGCTTTACAAGCTTACCCAAACAAACAATATGGCGTAATGCCATGTTCAGTCCTTTGTTTGAAGAGGCTGCAGTTCTGGCCAAACCTTGGCTGCCAGAAGCTTTGGCAGCGCGTATTCGTTACGATTAAAGAACCCAAAGGGGCACTCCTGATGTGTGGCATTGTAGGTATCGTCGCCAAGACACCCGTTAATCAGCTGTTGTACGATGGCTTGTTGGTTTTACAGCATCGTGGACAAGATGCTGCAGGTATTGTGACTGCAGAGGGGCTGACGCTCCATATGCACAAAGGCCAGGGATTAGTGAGTGATGTTTTTCGCACTCGCAATATGCGTTCTTTGATGGGCAATGCAGGTATTGGCCATGTGCGCTATCCGACTGCCGGCTCGGCTTCCAGCCTGGCTGAATCGCAGCCTTTTTATGTCAACAGCCCGTTTGGGATTGTGCTCGCTCACAACGGTAATCTGACTAACGACAAGCAGTTGAAAGAAGATATGTACCGCACTGACCTGCGTCATATCAATACCAATTCTGATTCTGAAGCCTTGCTGAATGTGTTTGCGCATGAATTATCGCGCCGCGTGAAAGGCCCGCAACTGGATGCTTCCACCGTATTTGCTGCGATTACTGCGGTCCACGGACGGGTGAAAGGGGCTTATGCCGTTGTCGCCATGATCGCCGGGTTTGGTATGGTGGCTTTCCGTGATCCTTTCGGTATCCGCCCGCTGTGCCTGGGTATGCATGAAACCCCGGAAGGCCCGGAATATATCGTGGCCTCTGAATCGGTGGCGCATGATGTGCTGGGCTTTAAGTTCCTGCGCGATATCGAGCCGGGTGAAGCGGTTTATGTGACCTTTGAGGGCGAATTACACAGCCAGCAATGTCATTCTGATCCGGTTCTGGTGCCTTGTATTTTTGAACATGTTTACTTTGCCCGTCCTGATACCGTCATCGATGGTATTTCAGTGCATGAAGCACGGTTAAATATGGGTGAAAATCTGGCCGATAAAGTGGCGGCAGTCTTGCCTAAACTCGATATCGACGTGGTTATTCCTATTCCGGATACCAGCCGCGATGCCGCTTTGCAATTAGCCAATAAATTAGGTTTGCCATATCGCGAAGGCTTTATGAAAAACCGTTATATTG
>JBOFGM010000534.1:0-2611 GCA_051649105.1 Iodobacter sp.
TGTCTATTTCTTGCAGACGCTTGCACCACAATGCCGCTGCTTTCGCATTAGCAAAGGGTGATTTGTCCCTGGCAAACAGTGAAATAAAGAAATTACGCATAAAATCGCCTGTCAGGCATTCAGGTCAGAAGATTGCAGCAGCCATGTCTTAGCATCATCTGCGTCATCAAACACGCCGATTTCTGCATCTGTAAACATGCGGCTTAACCAGGCAGACCATGTAACCCATTGATCTGATGTCACAACGGCGACTCGCTGAAAATCTTTACCGTGTTCACGGAAAAACTTAAGTTCTTCCACCGCCATATCCAGCGTGTAGCTGAGCATTCCACTTAAATCAAATAAAAGTGCAACCGGCCCGTGAAATTCCGATTGATAGAGAATGCTCTCTTCAAATTCGCGATAGTCTTGCAAAGAAAAAACACCAAAAATTGCGGCCTGAATATAATCATTTTCTTGTGAAATGGTGATCATCACGTGCTCCTGTTAAGGAAAAACCTGCCAACGTATTACAAAGAAATTCAAGCACTGAGGTCTAGTTTACTTAGCTTTCTACTGCTTCGACAAGGATTACATTGGATTTAATTGCTTTATTCGCAGCAAACGATTTAAGCATGGTTTAATTACCGGCAAGACCATTGGCATTCCATGAAAAAACGCCAACCTGATTTAGCCGTAACTAATATAGACCATTTCAACAGACAAACATTAACCTGCATTAAGTTTAATTCTGTCTGATTAACAGAGATTCACACCACGCAATTAAAGTTTTTGCAAATCGATTAATAGTTGCCGGGTATGGAGCGGGGCATCACCCAGGATGGAGGCAAAGGCCTGGCGCATCAATAATTTACCCGCCACGGCTGCAGCGGCATAATCGCCGGCGGCAAAGGCCAGCAAGGCCTGCCCCTGGTATTGCGGCATTTGCGGGTGAGCCTGAATCAGGCCCAGTGTAGGATCAAAACTGTAACGCTGCTCGTTTTCTAATGGCTGACCGGCACATTGCGTCCAGTCGGCACCATAGCCCAGCTCATCCAGCAGCACACGCTCAAAGCCGCGCAAAACGGGCTCAACCCCTGCACCTTCAGCCGGCAGCCCGGACAATGCACGCACAGCCTCGAAATAGCTGCCAAACAGCAAGGGGTGCGCTTCATCCCTGGGCAAGAGGCGCAATAACAGTTCATTGAGATAAAAGCCGCAGAGCAGCGGTAAGCCACGCAACTGGGGCATCCCGCCCTGCCAGTCGGCCGAATGCAGGGTTTTCAGCTCCCCAACACCAAACCAGGACAACAGTACCGGTTGAAAACCCAGCAAAATACTGCGTAATTGTGACCCGGGGCGCTGAGCACCACGGGCCACCATCATGACACGGCCATGATCGCGGCTAAAGACATCGAGCAACCGGCTGGTTTCCCGGTAGGGATACTGATGCAGCACAAAAGCGGCCTGCGTATCGATGCGATGTTTTTGCCGGGCCACGCGTTTTTATTCGTAACCGTACTGACGAACGAGGCGGGTATCATCGGCCCAGCCGCTCTTAACCTTCACCCACACTTCCAGAAACACCTTGGCATCAAACAGCTTTTCCATATCCTGGCGTGCTTCTGTGGCGATCCGCTTCAGCTTTTCACCATTCTGACCAATCAGCATGGCTTTTTGCCCGTCACGATCCACCAGCACCGCAGCATGGATACGACGCAATTCACGCCCGTCACGGGTAACGTCATCTTCAAATTTTTCGATTTCCACCGTCATGGAATAAGGCAGCTCTTCACCCATTAAACGGAAGATTTTTTCACGAATCACTTCAGAAGCCAAAAAGCGCTCGTTGCGGTCGGTTACCTGATCCACATCGTATAAAGGCACGGATTTTGGCAATAATGGCTCAACCACTTTCAGCAGCACATCGATGCTGAGGCCTTTTTGGGCTGAAATGGGCACAATGGCATGAAAATCAAAGCGCGCATTCATGGCTTCGATAAACGGAAACATTTCGTTTTTATCTTTCAGCTCATCAATTTTATTCAGCACCAGTAAAACCGGACGGTTTTTAGGTAACAGTTTTAATACTTCTTCATCAGCCGGGCTGAAATAACCCGCCTCAATCACATACAAAATCACATCCACATCAGCCAGCGTGCTGGTCACACTGCGGTTCATCGCCTGATTCAGTGCATTTTGATACTTAGTCTGAAAACCTGGCGTATCCACAAACACAAACTGCGATGTTTCCGAGCTGTGCACACCGGTAATGCGATGGCGTGTGGTTTGCGCTTTACGCGAAGTAATACTGATTTTTTGACCGATCAGCTGATTAAGCAGCGTGGATTTACCCACATTCGGACGGCCCACAATGGCCACAAAACCACAGCGAAAATCGGCGGTTTCGTTTTGGATATCTAAGTCGCTCATGCGCGTTTGCCTTTGCCTGCTATTGTTGCAGCGTGTTTACTTTTTAACGGGAATTGTTCCCGCAGAATCGTCAGAGCGGCATCGGCCGCTAATTGCTCCGCAGCGCGGCGGCTGGTGCCCACGCCCTTGGTCAGCAATTTAGCTTCGACAACACAGCAACTGACTTCAAAAATCTGATCCGGAGATTCACCATCCTGAC
>JBOFGM010000535.1:0-4676 GCA_051649105.1 Iodobacter sp.
CACAGATCGCTTTCAACCAGCACCACATCCAGATCCGGCCTGGCCTGCTTTAACTGAATGGCCGTCCAAAGCCCGGTATACCCCCCACCCACAATGCAGACATCGGCCGTGATATCACCCGCCAAAGGCTGCACCGGCGCAGGATTTTCCTGCTTAAGCGCCTGCTCTAACCACCAGGGACGAAAATCACTCATGGCCGCTCTGCCCTCGCAATCCGTGCTTCGATATCGGCCAGCACCGGCAGCAGGCCGGCAATACTGTCGATCACATAATGCGCGCCGGCCCGGGATAATTTATCCACGGCAATGGCGCGTTTAGCCGACTGCTCTGCCGGGCTTAAATCCGCCCATTCTGCCCGGGTCAGACCCACTTCATTGCCGGTGACCGACAGGCCCACGGTCCACATCCCCGCATTCAGGCCTTCATCAATACCCACGGCCGTGTCATCTACCTTGACGCAGGCCGCCACATCGCTGACCGCCAGATTAATCACATTCTGCAAGGCCATCCATGGCCCGGGGCGGGCTCCGGCCGGCAAATCATCGGCTGCAATGGTGCTGTCGGGTGCATAGCCGCGCGCGGCCGCCACGGGCAGCAGGGCATCCATGACCTGGCGCGGGTAACCCGTGCAGCTGCCAATCTTAATACCCTTGGTGCGAAGCGCAGCAATCACCTCCAGCGCACCCGGAATCAAATCGGAGTAATCGCCCACTTTGGCAATCTGAAGCGGCATAAAGGCGGCATAGAGAGCATCCACATCGGCATCCGTCATACTGCGGCCAAATTTGGCCTGCCAGCGCCCGGCAACCAGCGGCAACTGACCCAGCGCCTTAATATGATCCCATTTGGCCCGGCCCATCGGCACACGGGCTTCGGCCAGAGACACCTCAATGCCAAACCCGGCAAAGGCTTCAATCAAGACCTGAGTGGGCGCAAAAGAGCCAAAATCCACCACGGTGCCGGCCCAGTCAAAAATAACCGCCTGTACCGGCCCCTGATAAGCACGCGAATAACGATAGTTCATGGTTTGATCCTTTAATTAAATAAATAAGCAGCCAGGCGCTTAAGCCGTCCAGCCTTGTTCGGCCAGCACTTCAGCGATCGCGGCCACGGCCTGCAAAATTTCAGCCTGGTCAATCGCCCCGATGCAGCCCACGCGGAAGGTATCGACCTCGGTCAGCTTGCCCGGATACAGCAAAAAACCGCGGCGCTTAACGGCCTGGTAAAAGCGCTGAAAGTCATAAGCGGGATGAGACGGGGCGTAAAAGGTGTAAATCACCGGCGCTTGCAGGGCCGCCGGTAAAAAGGATTTCAGGCCCAGCTTTTCCATGCCGGATACCAGCAAATCGCCATTGGCCTGATAACGGGAAAGACGCGCAGGCTGACCGCCCTCTTCCCAATACTGATCCAGCGCCGAGCGCAGTGCGGCCACCACATGGGTAGGCGGGGTAAAGCGCCACTGACCCGTTTTTTGCATATATTCATACTGGTCTTGTAAATCCAGCGACAGCGATAAGCTATGCCCCTTGGCGGTTTGCAAGGCGGATTTTCTGGCCAGCACAAAGCCCATTCCCGGCACGCCTTCGAGGCATTTATTGGCCGAAGAAATCAGGGCATCAAAAGCCAGACCCGTCACCGGCAGTGCACCAAAAGCAGACATTGAATCCAGGATCAGACCACGCCCGGCCGCAGCCACCACCGCCGCCACTTCGGCCACCGGATTCAGTAATCCTGTGGCAGTTTCGCAATGAATCATGCCCACATGGGAAATGGCCGGATGCGCCGCCAGCATCTCTGCAACCGCCCCGGCACTGACCGGTGTGCCATCGCTTACCGTAATCAATTGCACCTTGCGCCCTATCACGCTGGCGATTTTGGCCATTCTTTGCCCATAAGCGCCGTTGACCAGCACCAGCAATTCACGGTCCCGCGGTACCAGGCTGCCAATGGCCGCCTCCACCGCAAAAGTGCCGGAACCTTGTAAAGGCACGCAGCAAAATTCCTCACCGAGGCCGGCAATATGCAAAAGATCACTGCATACGCTGGCAGTCAGCTCATTAAATTGGCTGTCCCATGAGCCCCAGTCCGTCAGCATGGCCGTTTTGGTGGCCAGCGAGGTGGTTAAAGGGCCGGGGGTAAGCAAGATGGGTTCACGCATAATGACTCCAGTCGTCTAGATGAATTTTTCATGATAAAAAAACGAGCTCGCGCCCGGATTACAAGATCAGACCAGGGCGGCTTACCCGCCCCGGTGGTTTTTATTGACGCCAGGCCTGTGAGCGTTTGCCCAGCAAGGCCGCAGCCAGTGCAAACAGCAGGCAAATCAGCGCCGAAGTCATCACAATCAGGGTTGCCATTGCGGCGGCCGCTGCGGTGTCCCCCGCGTCATCCATATTCAGCACCGCCAGAGAAGACAGCACCGTATCCGGCGTATACAGAAAAATCACCGCCGACACCGTGGTCATGGCCGAGACAAAGTAATAACGGGCAATATCCAGAATCGCCGGCAGGCAGACCGGCACGGTGACCCGGCGAAAAGTGATCCAGAACGGCACTTTCAGCGAGGCCGCTACGGCTTCAAATTCACTGTCCATTTGTTTTAAAGCCGTGGTGGCGGTGAGATGCGCGGTGGTATAAAAGTGCGTCACGGTACACAGCACCAGAATTCCCATCGTGCCGTACAGCCCATGCAAGGGGTTTTGCGGATCATTAAAGAAAAACACATAGCCCAAACCCAGCACCAGCCCCGGCACCGCCATGGGCAACATGGCCAGCACCCGCAATACCGCCTGCGCCAGCGGGGCCACGCGCAGTTTTTCATTTAGCCAGGCCCCGACAAACACCAGCACCACACCGCAAACCGAGGTCCAGAAAGCCAGCTTAAGGCTGTTGAAATACGCCAGCCAGCCGCCACCATCCATTTGTTCAAAATCAAAATGGGCCAGTGTCAGGCTCATGTTATAAGGCCATAAAGTAATCAGCGAAGCCGCCACCGCCACGCCCAGCATCACCAGCAGCCATAAGGAAACCCCGCTGCAGCAGAGAAATGCCAGCGCATCGCGCACGGGCTCAGCTTTAGGTACCAGGGGCTGGGCGCGGGAGGTCAGCAGTGCCTTTTGTTTTTTCTGAACCAGATAATCCACCAAAAAAGACAGCACCGCCGGCAGCAGCAACAGCAAACCAATCACCGCGCCCTTGGGAAAGTTCTGCTGGCCGATCACCTGCTTATAGGCTTCCACCGCCAGCACATTAAACTGGCCGCCAATCAGCTTGGGCACCCCAAAATCGGTCATCACCAGGGTAAACACCACAAAGCCAGCCGAAATCAGCCCATAGCGCACGGCCGGCAGCGTCACCGTAAACCATTGCCGGATCCGCCCTGCCCCCAGCGCCGTGGCGGCCTCATAGAGGCGGGCATCGGCAATGGCCAGTGCAGTGAGCAAAATCATCAGGGCATGGGGAAAGGTATAAAACACCTCGCCCAGCACAATGCCCAGCGGGCCATAAATACTGACACCCAGCGGCAGCCAGCTTTTAAGCAGGCCTTGGTTGCCAAATAAATAAACCAGCGAAATACCTGGCAATAAAGACGGAGCCAGCAAAGGAATCAGCGCCAGATAGCGAAAAACAGCCTTGCCCGGCATGGCACTGCGGCTTAAAGAGGCGGCAAATAAATAAGCCAGCGGCACCACAATCACCGTGGTCAGCAAAGACACTTGCACGCTGTTCACCACGGCCGACCAGAACCGGGGTACGGTCACAATCTCAATAAAATTGGCAAAACCAATATATTCACCGGTTTGCGCCAGCAAAGCCTTGCCCAGAATAGCCAGCAGCGGCCCGCCCACAAACAGCAGCAAAAACGCGGCCACGGCATAGCTGATACCGCCGGCCATTCTTTCCCGCACATCGGGCTGAATTGTCAGTACGGCGCTCATTGGGCCGCCTCGCTGACAAAAACGCGCAGCTGATCATGCGGCAAGGAGACAGGAATCCGTTGCTCAACCGATAATTTAAGCAGTGCCATCTGATCGCGGTTGATGTCTGCCATCAGCGCAAGACCGCCCCAGAGTGGCACTTGCAAATTAACGCGGTAAAAACCACCCAGTAATTCAATTTTGCTGACCGCAGCCAGCGCCGTATTAGGCTCACGCAGCAAACCCGCATCCCAGGCCGAATGCAGCCGCACCGCTTCCGGACGAATAAAGAGATCCACCCTTTCCCCGGCAGGCATGGGGGGTAAATGCAGGGCTTGCAGTGTTGCCTCGCCAATGGCCAGGCTTTGTTTGCCGGCGACCTTTGCGGGAATCCAGTTAGATTTACCCACAAAATCGGCCACAAAGCGGCTTTGCGGATAACCATAAATCTCTTCCGGCGTGCCAATTTGCTCGATCACGCCATGGTTCATCACCACAATCCGGTCGGCCATGGTCAGCGCCTCGTCCTGATCGTGTGTCACCAAAATAGTGGTAATACCCAGCCGCTGCTGCAGGCTGCGGATTTCGCGGCGCAAATGCTCGCGCACCCTGGCATCCAGCGCAGATAAAGGCTCATCCAGCAATAATAAGCCGGGGGATGTGGCCAGAGCCCGGGCCAAAGCCACCCGCTGCTGCTGACCACCGGATAATTGCGCCGGATATTTATCTTCAATACCGGCAAGACCAATTAATTCCAGC
>JBOFGM010000536.1:0-1030 GCA_051649105.1 Iodobacter sp.
AAGGCATCGTGGATTACATGCATTACTATAACCACGACCGAATCAAGCAGAAATTAAAAGGACTGAGTCCTGTGCAATACAGAACTCAGTCCTTGGCCACTTGACTTTTACCCTGTCCAACTTAAGGGGGTCAGTTCACAGAGGCTGGGTTTTTTGCATTAGCAAGGGCACTTACTGATTTTCCCGGGTCCGGGGAAGCGTGCCTCAAGGCAATAGCGATAAAACGCCTTGCGATCTAACGCGGGCACATCGGGGTGATGCTCTTGCATATGTGCCAGATAGGTTTCGTAATCATGCACACCTACCATTAAGCGGCAGGTTTGCACGATTTTCTTTGCATTGCTTTTGAACCTTAAAACAGATTCAGCACTCAGCATTTTAAGCACGGCTCGCCTCGGTCAGAACAGGCCCGCCGATTTCATGCACAGAGGGCTGTGAATTCAGAAGCGCTTTGCGGATTTGGATAATCGCTGCGACGAGCATGGTCATCGCAACCAGCATAAAGAAGCTGCAAAGCACGGCGTTAATCTGATTATTAAAGACAATCCTTTCCATATCCGCAATGGTTTTAGCCGGAGCCAGCAGTGTGCCGTCGGCAATGGCTGTATTAAAGCGTTTTGCCTGGGCTAAAAAGCCAATTTTAGGATTGTCGTGGAAAATCTTTTGCCAGCCGGCGGTCATCGATGTAATAAACAACCAGATGGTGGGCAGAATAGTCACCCAGGCATAGCGTTGTTTTTTCATCTTAAAGATCACAACCGTGCCCAGTAACAGCGCCATTGTGGCCAGCATTTGATTACCAATACCAAACAATGGCCATAGCGTGTTAATCCCGCCCAGCGGGTCGGTGACACCCTGGTAAACAAAGAAGCCCCAGCCTGAAACGGCCACCGCGGTACCGATTAAATTCCCTGCCCATGACTGATTTTTAGCCAGTGCCGGAATAAACACCCCAACGGTATCCTGCACCATAAAGCGGCAGGCGCGGGTACCGGCATCGACGGCGGTCAGAATAAACAGCGCTTCAAAC
>JBOFGM010000537.1:0-2525 GCA_051649105.1 Iodobacter sp.
AATCCAGCAAATCAATGCGCTCACCCAGGTTGTATTCCAGCACATTAATTTCTGCCACATCCAGCGCGTCCGGCGATAAATCCAGCGCATCAATGGCCGCATCCGGATAAGCATCGGCCATCACAATGGCAAGGCAGCCTGAACCGGTGCATAAATCCATGGCACGGTGAATCAGCTCCGGATATTCAATCCACGGGGTTAAACCGCCATCACGGATAATTTCTGCAATAAACGAGCGCGGCACAATGGTGCGCTCATCCACATAGAATTTATATTCACCCAGCCATGCTTCTTTAGTCAGATAGGCGGCAGGTTTACGTGTTTCCAGGCGCTCTTTTAAAACGGCCAGCACCTGAGTCATCTCTTCGGGCAACAGACGGGCGTCGTACATGGGTTCCAGGCGATCCAGCGGCAATTTCAGCGTGGCTAAAATCAAGTAAGCCGCTTCATCCCAGGCATTGTCGGTGCCGTGGCCATAGAACAGCTCGGCGGCATTAAAACGGCTTACCGCAAAGCGATGCAAGTCGCGCACGGTCGATAAGTGTTGCGAAGCGTGATCAAACATAGCTCTTTCCCATCAGGTTTTATATCGCGCTAGTTTAACCGATTGGCAGGCTTGGGTATGCAGCAAGCTGCGCTTCGTGTAAATTGGAACGTTGTTCTTATTTTTCGGAAAGAAACACGCATGACATTCGCATCGCTCGGGCTGGCTCCGGAAGTGCTCAAGGCAGTCTCCGAGCAAGGTTATGAACATCCGACGCTGATTCAAGCGCAGGCCATCCCGGTCATTTTGTCCGGACGCGACGTTCTCGGTGCTGCCCAAACAGGCACCGGTAAGACAGCCGCGTTTACCTTGCCGATTCTCACCAAGCTCGCCAAGCACGGTAACACCAGCGCCTCCCCTGCCCGCCACCCGATTCGCGTGCTTATTCTTACGCCAACCCGTGAGCTGGCCGACCAGGTTTCAGAAAGCGTTACCACTTATAGTAAGCATATGCCGCTGCGCAGCCATGTTGTATTTGGCGGTATGGATATCAAGGCGCAGATTCCTAAATTACGCGAAGGCGTAGAAATTTTAGTCGCCACGCCTGGCCGCTTACTCGATCATATTCAGCAAAAAACGGTTAATTTATCCCAGGTTGAAATCTTAATTCTGGATGAAGCCGACCGTATGCTGGACATGGGCTTTATTTTAGATATCCGTAAGATTTTTGAGCTGTGCACTTCCCGCAAGCAAACGCTGTTATTTTCGGCCACTTTTGCGCCAGAAATTAAAAAGCTTGCCGAAGACTTTATGCATGATCCTGAAGTCATTGAAGTGGCCCGCCAGAATTCTGCCAATGAATCTGTTAAGCAAGAGCTGCATCCGGTAGAAAACAACCGCAAAAAAGCCCTCGTTGCGCATTTAATCCGTATGCACAATATGAGCCAGGTGATTGTATTTTGCCGTACCAAGATTGGTGCCGAACAGCTGGGCCGTGAACTTAAACGCGCTGGTTTTTCTGCAGAAGCCATTCATGGTGACCGCACTCAGCAATCCCGGCTGGAAACGCTGGCCGCATTTAAAGATGGCAGCTTAAAAGTATTGGTTGCCACCGATGTGGCAGCGCGTGGTCTGGATATTAATGAATTGCCGTTTGTGATTAACTTTGAACTGCCAACCAATCCGGAAGATTATATTCACCGTATTGGTCGTACCGGCCGTGCAGGTTCTTCAGGAATTGCCATTTCTTTAGTGGCTCCGGAAGAAGAAAAAGCCTTCCTTGGCATTCAAAAAATGCTCAAACGCGATCTGCCTTTGATTCCGGTTCCGGGTTTTTCTCCGGGAACAACGCCGGTTGAAGCCCCTGCACCTGCCCGCGGACGTGAGCGTGAACGCGAACGTATGCCTGCAGCCGCTCCGGCAGAAGCCGCATTGATCCGTAATCCAAATGTTCCGCCAAGCAGCCGTGCCCGTGCACAAAGCTATGACAATATGCCGGATGCTCCTCTGTCAAAAATTAAGCGGACACCACAAATTGCCGCCTTATTTTTGCCACCCAAGTACCCGGTTATTCAATAAGCTGAGTAATTTTCCCGACGCTGAACATTGCCTTCATCCGGACTTTCCCCCGTTTGAAGGCTATGCCTCAGCCCCCGGGGAAACCTGCCTCTTATATGCCGACTGCCGTTTATTCCGCCCGCCCCTCTGTTGATGCACCCAGCCATTCTGAATTCTGCCTTTATTTTAATACCGCCCATTTCGCTTTAATTTGTTTCAGCCGGCCATTTTCATTCAGAATTTTATAGCCCTGCTCAAACTTATTTAATGCCCATAATCCTTTAGGATGATGCAGGCTGAAGCCAATAAATACATCTTGCCGGCTGCTGGTAAAAATCATTTCCACTTTTTTAGAAACACCGGCACTTTCCACCCAATACGCAGGGGTTTGTATTTCATTGGCCATGACTAATGCCGCATCCAGCGCTCCGCCGGCTAATTGTTTTAAATTAATTTGCTCGCTGTTGCCGGGTACAAAAATAAC
>JBOFGM010000538.1:0-2289 GCA_051649105.1 Iodobacter sp.
CGCTGTCCGACGGGGTTTGCAGCGCTTTGCAGCTGATTAATTTCTGGCAGGATATTGAAAAAGACTGGGCCAATGGCCGGGTGTATTTACCACAGTCCGATTTACTTCGGTTTGGTGTGACCGAAGCTCAGATTGCTGCGGGTGAAGTCAATCCGGCCTGGCGGCGCTTAATGGCCTTTCAGGTACGGCGCAGCCAGAAAATACTGCATGCCGGTGCGCCGCTGGGCAAAATTTTGCCGGGTCGTTTTGGTCTGGAAATTCGTCTGACTATTTTGGGCGGGGATGCCATTTTAGAAAAACTCAAGCAAGAGCCGGATATTTTCCGTCATCGCCCCGTGCTGGCCTGGCGTGACTGGCCGCGTTTACTCTGGCGGGCGGTGCGGGCTAAATAGCGGCGCTCAGGTTTTGCCGCAAAATTCAGGGCTGGGGCAGGGTCAGATTTCAAAATGATGGCGGATACGCTCTTCTAATAATTGCCGTGTCTCCGTTTCACTGCTGCCAGCCAGCCGGTTAAAAATATCTGCAGCAACAGGGCGAAACAGCGCCATGATGGCCGGGTCGAAATGGCTGCCGGTATTTTGTTCCAGAATATGCATGGCGGTCGTGAAATCCATCGGTGCCTTATAAGGGCGTTTTGAACAAAGCGCATCAAATACATCGGCGATGGCAAAGATTCTGGCGGCCAAAGGTATATCTTGCCCTTTCAGCTGGTGCGGATAGCCCGTGCCATCCCATTTTTCATGGTGGCCGGCCACCACCTCATTGGCACCATCGAGCCAGCCCATTCCGGTGACAATTTGTTCCCCTTGCGCAACATGGGTCCGCATAATCGCCATTTCCGCCTCATCAAGCTTGCCAGGTTTAAGCAAAATGGCGTCGGGGATACCAATTTTTCCAACATCATGCAAAAAGCTGCCGGCAATAAGCCCCTGCATGGCACCGCCTGTTAAGCCGGGATTCATCCGTTCGGCGATGGAAGCGGCAATCCATGCCACCCGGTAGTTATGCGCGCCTGTATCGGAATCACGTTTGGCAATGGCCCGGCCCAGTGCTTCCATCATGGAAATATGAGAGTCAAGGACTTCGCGGGATTTACGTTCATTATCAGCTGCCAGACGGACTACAACCGGATAGAGCACCGCGCCGCACAGTAAGGCGGCCAGACATACCATCAGGGCAACGGTCAGGGATGCAGAAATGATTTGCTGGTGTTGCCAGGCGGGGACGACCCGTACGCCTTCAAAATAGCCGGTTACAGGACCTTTTTGCGCATTGACGATGCTGTGCAGCGGCACAAATACGCGCAAAACCCAGCGGTTACCTGGCAATTTCAGGCTTTCGTAAGATGAGTTGCTGTATTGAGGTTTGGCGTGGGACGGCAGAAAAAATTCGACGGACTGGCCTTCCGGCGTTAAAGATTCGGCTAATTTATCGCCTTTGCGATCATAAATTTCAGCAATATCAAAGATGCCGCCAGAAATAGTCTGCGCTGCACTGAGTGCTTGTTTTGCCGCATCAGGGCCGTTCAAATTAACTGCATTTAAATAAGACAGTAAACGATGTGATTCTTCGCTGGCCAGTGAAACAATCCCTTCTTCAGCACTTTCTTTTGCTACAAACCAGGCGATCGGGCTGGCGATGGCGGCCAGTAAAATGCTGACAGCAGCAATCCGGATTGCAGTACGCTTTTTAAAGGAATTCATCTGCAGGGATCTTTGGGGCTGGATTTAAAGCATGCCGTGCGAAAGGGGCCGGGAGGACATTACTGACCGGGTTTCTGTCGTCACCCTGTATATCTTAGCTCTCAATTGAGCAGAAGCAATGGCAGTGCGGGGTAAAGCCCTGCAGAGGGGGGAACAGGCTTGCAAGCAGAGTGATCTTGCAATCACTCTGCTTAAACTGACGTTTTAGCGGTTCAGCACGGATAATTCTGTGGCCAGAATTTGCTCATAGCTTTCGCGCTCCCGTACCAGCCGGGGTTTGCCATCGGTGATCAGTACTTCGGCCGCGCGGGGCCGGGTATTGTAGTTAGAGCTCATGCTGCTGCCATAGGCTCCGGCAGACAGTACGGCCAGTAAGTCACCTTCTTCAACCGCCAGCTCACGCTCTTTACCTAAAAAGTCGCCTGATTCACAGACCGGGCCGACCACATCGTAAAGGCCTGCTTCACAAGGGCGCTCCACCACCGGAACAATCTCGTGATAGGCCTCATACAGGGCCGGGCGCATCAGATCGTTCATGGCGGCATCGATAATGGCGAAGTTCTTTTCTTCACCCAGCTTCAGATAT
>JBOFGM010000539.1:0-1645 GCA_051649105.1 Iodobacter sp.
CCGGATAACGGCCCGCTGGTGGCTCAGCAGGCTGTGCCGATTTTCCCGGATGATACGGCGCAGGAAGTCTTTGAAAAAGTTACCGTTGCGGCCGAAATGTGCCTCAGCCAGGCCCTGCCGGATTTAATTGCAGGAAAAACTGATTTTAAGCAGCAAGACTTAAGTCAGGGGGCCTATTATGGCGGCCGTACAGCAGAAGACGGACGGATTGACTGGAAGCAAAGCGCCAAACAGATTCATAATCTGGTTCGCGCGGTAACGGCCCCTTATCCCGGGGCGTTTTGCGACATAAACGGAAAACGACTTATCCTTTGGCGCACACGGCAAATATTCACGCCGGTCACCACGCCAATCGATGAAATCACCCCGCTCATGTATGCTGATGGCAATCAGATCATCATCCTGTGCAGCGATGGTGGTGCATTATTAGTACTGCATGCAGAAATTGCAGGGGAAACACTGGATGGCAGTCATTTTATCCGCCATTTTGGTGCAGCCTCAACAGACCTGAATTAACACTTTCGGAAATCATAATGAAAAAAGTACTTATCCTTGGCGTCAATGGCTTTATTGGCCACCACTTATCCAAACATATTCTTGAGAATACCGACTGGGAAATTTTCGGTATGGATATGTACAGCGATAAGGTCTCTGAGTTTATGGGTAATTCCCGCTTTCACTTCTTTGAAGGCGACATTACCATCAACCAGGAATGGATTGAATACCATGTTAAAAAGTGTGATGTGGTTCTGCCATTAGTTGCTATTGCAACGCCTGCAACTTATGTACAAGCACCCTTGCGCGTATTCGAGCTGGATTTTGAAGCCAATCTGCCGATTATCAAATGGTGTGTTAAATACAAAAAACGCGTGGTATTCCCTTCGACATCCGAAGTGTATGGCATGTGTGATGATGCTGAATTTGATCCGGAAAACTCCAATCTGGTGTACGGCCCGATCAATAAGCCACGCTGGATCTATGCTTGCTCCAAGCAACTGATGGATCGGGTGATTGCCGCTTACGGCCAGCAAGAAGGCCTGGATTACACCCTGTTCCGTCCGTTTAACTGGATCGGTGCCGGTCTGGACAGCATCCACACACCAAAAGAAGGCTCCAGCCGGGTTATTACCCAGTTCCTGGGCCATATCGTTCGCGGCGAGCCAATCAAACTGGTAGACGGCGGCGCGCAAAAACGTGCCTTTACCTATATCACCGACGGTATCGAAGCCCTGGTGAAGATTATCGACAATAAAGATGGCAAAGCCACACGCCAGATTTACAATATCGGCAATCCAAAAAACAACTACTCGGTGCGTGAGCTGTCCGTGATGATGCTGGATCTGGCTAAGCAATATCCGGAATACTCAGAAATGGCTGCCAAAGTAACCGTTCTGGAAACCACTTCCGGCGAATACTACGGCAAGGGTTATCAGGACGTGCAAAACCGCGTTCCAAAAATTGAAAACACCATGCAAGATCTTCAATGGGCTCCTACCACTAATATGGAAGACTCATTGCGCGGCATTTTTGATGCGTATAAAGATCAGGTTGCTATGGCCCGCGGTCTGGTTGATTAATCAGCCCCGACCACATAAAAACCACACCCTGGCGGTGTGGTTTTTTTTCGCCGGCACCCTTGCAAAAA
>JBOFGM010000540.1:0-1151 GCA_051649105.1 Iodobacter sp.
TTCGGGGTTTTTAAGTCTTTAGCAAAAAGCTAAAAACGGTATCTGGTGGCTATGGCGGGACTCGAACCTGCGACCCCAGCATTATGAGTGCTGTGCTCTAACCAACTGAGCTACATAGCCTTAAAGAGGGACGCATTATGAGTTCTTTCTTTTTAGCTGTCAAACAAAAAATACATCTTTTTTTAATATTTTTATCATGCCTTGTCCGGGCTTTAAATCGGGCTTTCCATGTCCTTGAATTTTAAAGATTTTTAAAAATAAAGGCAGGGTGCCGATGTTGCATTACAGCTCGCCGGAGCGATCCCGCCCGGCAAAACCCGGTGCGGTGTGCCCTTGCAGGCCTCTGGAAAAGCCAATAACTTTAAATAATTCACCCATCTCGGCATTGCTGGTCAGTTTTTGCAGCGCAGCCGACATCTTCATATATTCCACGCTGCCGACTTCCATTTGCGCGGCCCGGTCTAAAATTCCCGCATCAATCAGATAGCTGGCTTGTGAGGTGTAGCCTTCCAGGCTTAACCCGGCTTGCTCGGCGGCATGATAAATGGCAGAGAAATTAATATGGCAGGTGATATCGGTCAGGCCAGGAAAAAAGAAGGGGTCGTGGATGCTGTGATGGCGGTAATGGCCCATCAGCGTGCCCATACTGCGTTCCGGATGATAAAACTCGGCCACGGGAAAACCATAGTCGATCAGTAAAATCATGCCAAACTGCAGGCTTTCTGCCAGTGCTTTAATAAAACCCTGCGCTTCCAGCTGGATTTCGGTGGTGTATTGCGGGATATGCGGTACAGGAGTGCAACTGACTTCCAGCCGCAGATCTTCGATTGGGCGGTGGGAAAAGGCCAGATTGCCGTCATTATCCATCACGCCGCATTGCAGCCAGTCATAACCGTTAAACTGCACCAGCTCGCACGGCATGGCATCCAGTACTTCATTACCAACCATAACGCCGATAAACCGCTCTGGCAGCTGGTTCAGCCATTTGGCCTTATGAACCAGATGGGGCACCAGGGTTTGCAGTGTTTTACGCTGGCGCTCGCGTAATTCACCGGATAATTCCAGAATAAAATATTCGTTGGGCAGGGCGCCAAGCCGTTCCAGCTCCAGCAAAATTTGCGCCGCCAGCTGACCGGTGCCCGCTCCAATTT
>JBOFGM010000541.1:0-14845 GCA_051649105.1 Iodobacter sp.
TAATGAGGAGAGTTGGATTGACATAGGCACGCAGGTTTGAGGGCGGATGCTGGTTTTGATCAGATTATTATTACATCTTGTTAAGCCTTAAATACTATCCTGATTTTTAGATCAGGCCTTTAGTGATTTACCAGAACAGACGGTTAATTTCTTAATTATTGCTCTTGCTTGGCATATTGCCGCCAGAGACTGGTGGCGGTAGAGGGGCTGCATCTCTTATACTTTCGCGCATATGAAAAATGCTGAATATATCCTCGGGTGCGCTCGCCGCGTATTACGGGTTGAGGCCGATGCCGTTTTGGCGCTGGCCGACAAACTGAATGACCATTTTGTCACCGCTTGTAAACTGATTTTGTCATGCCAGGGACGGGTTGTTGTGCTTGGTATCGGTAAATCAGGTCATATCGGCAAAAAAATTGCCGCCACGATGGCAAGCACAGGCACGCCGGCCTTTTTTGTTCATCCCTCAGAAGCCGCTCATGGCGATTTAGGCATGATTACCCGCAATGATGTGGTGCTGGCGCTGTCTAACTCCGGTGAAAGTGACGAAGTGCTCGCTTTATTACCCAGCCTGAAGCGTCTGGGTATTCCGATGATTGCCATGACCGGTAATGCGGAATCGACCTTAAGCAAACAGGCTACGGTGCATATTGATTCGGGAGTGGAGCACGAAGCCTGCCCGCTGAATTTGGCACCGACAGCCAGTACCACGGCCGCTCTGGCCCTGGGAGATGCCCTGGCGGTGGCCCTGCTGGAAGTCCGTGGTTTTCAGGCTGAAGATTTTGCCGTCTCTCATCCCGGCGGCAGCCTGGGCCGGCGATTACTGGTTCTGGTGCAGGATCTGATGCATACCGGTGATGATTTGCCGGTTGTGCAGCAAGATATGCTGCTCAGGGATGCTTTACTGGAAATCAGTAAAAAGGGCATGGGGATGACGGCCGTGGTGGATGCTGCAGGGCAGCTGGCCGGTATCTTTACCGATGGAGATTTACGCCGCGCTCTGGATCAGGGCGTGGATGTACGGGATACGATCGTCGCATCGGTGATGACGTTAACCCCGGCCACAATTGAGGCGGGCAGGCTGGCTGCAGAAGCAGTTCAGCAAATGGATGCCCGCCGGGTCAATGGTTTGCTGGTGCTGGACGGCGGCAAACTGATTGGTGCCATTAATATGCATGATCTGCTGCGCGCTCGTGTAGTTTGATATCAGCCTGAGAATAACAAAGGAAGAACTAATGACGACCGATAAGGCCAAGGCTGTAAGTTTAATGATTTTTGATGTCGATGGTGTGATGACTGACGGCAGTTTGTATTACACCGATGCCGGTGAGGAAATCAAAGCATTTAACTCGCTGGACGGGCATGGTTTGAAAATGCTGCGTGCCAGTGGTGTTAAGCTGGCCATTATTACAGGCCGCACTTCACGTTTGGTGGAAAAACGGGCTAAAGATCTGGGCGTGGATTTTCTATACCAGGGATCCGGTGATAAGCAGGCCAGTTTTGAGCAGCTTCTGATTGCAGCAGGGGTCAGTAAAGAAGTTTGTGGCTATATGGGGGATGATGTGATTGATATTCCTGTTATGCGCCGTGTGGCTTTTGCCGTGGCCGTGCCTGATTCTCCTGAGCTGGTGCGCAAGCATGCTGATTATGTCACCGGCAGCCAGGGCGGGCATGGTGCTGTGCGGGAAGTTTGCGAGTATCTGATGCAGGTTCAGGGTACTTTTGATGCCGCTATGGCTCCGTACCTCGCATAATGGCCTTTCCTGGTTCTACTCGATTGTTGCCTCTGGCGCTGGTGGTTTTATTGGGCAGCCTGACCTGGTTGCTGGACCGCGCCGCCAATTTGCCAGGTCCCGGCCATGCGGTTAATTCAGAACAGCCGGATATGCTGGTGGATACGGCCACTGCGGTGCGTTTTGGTGAGGATGGCCAGCCTTTATCCCGGCTGACCGCGACCCATGTCTCGCATCTGCCGGCCGGCGATATTACCTGGCTGGAAAATCCCATTTTGCGGTATACCGCACCAGGCCAGCCACGGATGGATGTAACAGGCGAGCGGGCCAGGTCTGAAAAGCAAGGCAGCAAGGTCTGGTTTCCCGGTACTGTGAAAATGGTCCGCCAGGCCAGTGGAACCCAGGCGGAATTAGTGGTTAACGGACGTGAAATGCAGCTTTTACCTCAGCAGGGGCTGGCCAGCTCTGAAGCCCCGGTGCTGGCCGTAATGGGAAATTATGTTGTTGAATCGGTTGGTTTTATTGCTAATTCCAATACTGAAACACTGGAACTTAAATCTAAAGTTAGGATGAGTTATGAACCGATTCGTGCCCGTTAAGGCGCTATTGCTGCTGCTGTTGATTACGCCGGTTGTGTATGCAGAAAAAGGCGATCGTGAAAAAACGATCAATATTTCTGGCGCTAATTGCGTCATGAATCAAAAAACGCAGTCCAGCGTCTGTACCAAGGATGTGGTGCTGACTCAGGGCACGCTGAGTATCCGCGGAGATAAGCTCACGGTGCGCCAGGACGAGGCAGGCAATCAGTTTGTGGCGGGGAATGGCAGCCCGGTGCGTTTCCGGCAGAAAATGGATGGTGGTAATGAGTGGCTGGATGCCGAAGCCCTGCGCTTTGATTATGACGGCCGCAAAGGCGAGCTTAAGCTGATGGATAAGGCATGGGTCAAGCGTGGCGAGGATCAGATTTACAGTGATCTGATTACTTATGACTTAAATAACGAAGCGTATCAGGCGCAAGGCAAGCCGGAAGGCGGCGGTCGAGTCAATATTGTGATTACGCCGAAAAAGGCACCTGCCCCATGACCAGTTCTTTGCGTGCAGAGCAGCTGCAAAAACGTTACGGTAAGCGTACCGTTGTACATGATGTTTCTTTAGAAATATTCAGTGGTGAAGTGGTTGGCCTGCTGGGCCCCAATGGGGCTGGCAAAACCACCAGTTTTTATATGCTGGTGGGTTTGGTGGCCATGAATGGCGGCCGGATTCTGCTGGATGAAGAAGATATCGGGCATTTACCCATTCATCAGCGGGCGCGGCGCGGGCTTGGGTATTTGCCGCAAGAAGCATCTATCTTTCGTAAAATGACCGTGGCACAGAATATCCAGGCCGTGCTGGAATTGCATTGCAAAGACAAGGCCGAGATTGATTCCCGTCTGGATGAGCTGCTGCACGATCTGCATATCACTCATTTAAGAGATGCTGGTGCCATGGGTTTATCCGGTGGTGAACGCCGCCGGGTTGAAATTGCCCGTGCTTTAGCGGCCAGCCCGCGTTTTATTTTGCTGGATGAGCCGTTTGCAGGGGTAGACCCGATTGCTGTAATGGATATTCAACGTATTATTGGTTTTTTAAAGCAACGCGGAATCGGTGTTTTGATAACAGATCATAATGTGCGTGAAACGTTAGGGATTTGCGACCGGGCCTACATCATCTCGGAAGGCGCAGTGATGGCGTCCGGCGTGCCGAAAGATATTGTTGAAAATGAAAATGTGCGCCGGGTGTATCTCGGTGAACATTTCCGGATGTAAATGAAACAATCCCTGCAGCTGCGGCTTTCCCAGCAACTTAATCTCACGCCTCAATTACAGCAGGCGATTAAGCTGCTGCAGCTGTCGACGCTTGAATTTCAGCAGGAGCTGGAGCAATACCTCAGCGAAAACCCCTTACTGGAACGGGGAGAGGAAGCGCCGGCCGGTGAGGCCGAGCAGCCTGAGCCGCAGTGGGAAATGGGCGGGGAAGAGGATGGTTTGCGCTGGGAGGGCACGGGTCATGGCAGTTCAGATGACGATGAGGATTTTGACCCTGCCAGTAATGTTGCCCGCGACCCGGATTTGCGTGAATATCTGCTGGAGCAGGCGGGTTTACTGACCTTGCCGCACCGGGATAAATCCTTATTGCTAATGTTGATTGAAGCATTGGATGATGATGGTTTTCTGCCTCAGTCTTTAGAAGAAGTTTTTTCCCAGCTGCCGGATGAACTAATTCAGGATTACGAACTCGAACCAGAAGACTTAAAAATTGCTTTAGTACGCTTACAGCAGCTTGAACCATTAGGTGTGGGCGCGCGGGACACTGCCGATTCTCTATGCTTACAGTTACGGCAGAAACCTGCCAGCCCGGCAAGAGAGCTGGCATTAAAAATTGCACAAAATTCACTCGATTTATTAGCCGGCCGGGACTACACTAAGCTTAAACGAGCCTTTAAATGCGAGGATGTTGAGCTTAAGGCAGCACAAGAATTAATTGTGAGCCTGAACCCAAGACCCAGCGCGCAATGGTCCGCAGCTTCGCCCCGCTTTGTAAGCCCTGATGTGGTTGTGCAAAAAATCAAAGGGGTGTGGCGAGTAAGATTACATGAAGCATCCATGCCAAGATTACGGGTAAACCGCCTTTATGCGGATATCTTACAAAAAGGGGATGGCGGCCATTTAGCGCGGGAACTGCAAGAGGCGCGCTGGCTGGTTAAAAGTGTTCAACAACGCTTTGATACGATTTTACGGGTGGCGACGGCCATCGTAGAACGACAGCGGGCTTTTTTTGAACATGGTGAAGTGGCAATGCGGCCTTTGGTACTCAGGGATATTGCAGAAGAACTGGATTTGCATGAATCCACGATATCCAGAGTGACAACGCAAAAATATATGCTGACACCACGCGGTTTATACGAATTTAAATATTTTTTCGGCAGTCATGTCGATACAGATGCAGGTGGTGAATGTTCTGCGACCGCGATCAAGGCATTGATCAAACAAATGGTGCAGAATGAAGATAAGAAAAAACCTTTAAGTGATAGCGTGTTGGCAGATGCATTATCCGCCCAGGGTATTGTGGTAGCACGACGTACCGTTGCCAAATACCGTGAGGCGTTGCAGATTTATCCAGTAAGTCAGCGCAAAAGTTTGTAAGGCCCCAACGGAAGGAGTAACCCTATGAATTTGAATATCAGTGGCCATCATCTTGAAGTGACCCCATCCATCCGTGAGTATGTCCGCTCTAAAATGGAGCGTGTTACGCGGCATTTTGATAATGTAATCGACGTTAATGTCGTTTTATCCGTGGAGAAACTGCAACATCAGGTTGAAGTAACTGTTCACGTTCGCGGCCGCGATATCCATGTTGAAGCGACCGACGAAAATATGTATGCCGCAATTGATCTGCTGGCCGATAAGCTCGACCGGCAGGTACTAAAGCATAAAGAAAAGTTAATGGACCATCGTAATGAGTCCATTAAGCACCAACCTGCCGCTGAATAAAGCGATTTTTCTCACCTTAACGGGAACCGGTAATTTCGGGTTCCCGTTTTTGTTTTCAAGCGGCGGCGCTACAATGGCAGTCGTCCTTGTTTTGGTCTCCTACAATGAGCCTGATTGCCCAAATTCTGCCAAGCAGTAATGTCTTCCTGGATCTGGAAGTTGGCAGTAAAAAACGTATTTTTGAACAGGTTGGTATTCTGTTTGAAAATAGCCATGGTATTGCCCGCAGTGTGATTTTTGATAGTCTGTTTGCCCGGGAAAAACTCGGTTCAACCGGGCTGGGCCAGGGAGTGGCTATTCCTCATGGCAGAATTAAAGGCTTAAAAGAAGCAACGGGCGCTTTTGTGCGTTTGGATGAGGCTATTCCTTATGATGCGCCCGATGGCAAGCCTGTTTCTTTAGTATTTGTTTTGCTGGTTCCTGCTCATGCCACCGATTTGCATCTGCAAATTTTGTCTGAATTGGCTCAGCTTTTCTCAGATAAAGTGCTGCGGGAAAGTCTGCTGGCTGCGACCGGTGCAGAGGAAGTATGGAAGTTAATCAGTAGTTGGGAGCCCTATGCCGCAGATCTCAGTTAGACAGCTTTTTATTGATAATGCTGAAAAGCTCCGGCTCACTTGGGTGGCCGGGCAGTCTGGCGCAAATAATCTGTTGTCTAATGATGCCTCTGAGCAAAAACCGACGCTGTCTTTAGTAGGTCACCTGAATTTTATTCACCCCAACCGGATTCAGGTGTTGGGGGTGGCTGAAACCGTTTATCTGCTGCAGCTGAGCCCGGAGGCGCAAAGAGAATCGCTGGCCAGGATGTTTTCTAATGAAATGGCGGCGGTGATTGTGGCCAATGGCCAGATTGTTGGCGACTCCCTGCGGGAAGCCTCTGAGCGCTTTCATGTTCCCTTGCTGACCTCTCCTGAGCAATCCCCTTATTTAATGGATGTATTACGCTATTACCTTTCTAAGGCTCTGGCGGTTTCCACTCATTTGCACGGCGTTTTCCTGGATGTGCTGGAAGTGGGGGTTTTGCTGACCGGTGAATCTTCGATGGGGAAAAGCGAGCTGGCGCTGGAGTTGATTTCGCGCGGGCACGGGCTGGTGGCCGATGATGTGGTTGAGGTTTACCGGACCAATCCGGAAACGCTGGAAGGGCGTTGTCCGCCGATGTTGCGCGACTTTTTGGAAGTGCGCGGGATTGGTGTATTAAATATTCGGACCATCTTTGGTGAAACGGCCGTTCGTCCGCGCAAAACACTGAAGTTAATTATGCATCTGGCTAAAGCGGGCGGTGAAAAGCTGGCTCCAATGGACCGCTTGCAAATGCAGGCGGCCACGCAGGATATTTTGGGCGTGCCGATTCGTAAGCTGGTGATTCCTGTGGCGGCCGGGCGTAATTTGGCTGTTTTGGTTGAGGCGGCGGTAAGAAATTATATTTTGCAGTTACGGGGTATCGACTCCACGCGCGAATTTATTGAAAGGCATCAAAAATTTATGGAAATGGGTGAATGAGCCGACAACAGGTTATTTTATTGTCTGGCTTGTCGGGTGCAGGAAAAAGCGTTGCGCTTAAGTCTTTGGAAGATTTGGGCTATTTTTGTATCGATAATCTGCCAGCTCCTTTGCTGCCGCAAACGGCGGCTTTGCTGGATGAAGACGGCTATCCGCGGATTGCGATTTCAGTGGATGTGCGCAGTGCGCATAATTTTGCCAGTTTCCCCAACCATTTAGATGCATTGATGGAGCTGGGTTTAGACGTGCAAATGCTGTTTCTGGAAGCCAATAACGAAACGCTGGTGAAACGCTTTTCTGAAACGCGGCGCAGCCATCCCTTATCCAGCGGCTCTTTGACGGTTTCAGAAGCCATTTCGCTGGAGCGGGAAATGCTGTCGGATTTCTCTTCCGTGGCGCATCGCATTGATACCAGTGATTTATCGGCCAATCAGTTACGCAGCTGGATCCGCCAGTTTGTAGCACTGGATCGTTCCAGATTAACCATTATTTTTGAGTCTTTTGGTTTTAAGCATGGATTGCCGCTGGATGCAGATTTTGTCTTCGACGCCCGCTGCTTGCCTAATCCCTATTACGATATATCATTGCGCCCGTTAACGGGTAAAGATCAGCCGGTGATTGATTTTCTGCAGCGGCAAGGCGTAGTGGGGCGTTTTCAGGAGCAGATTAAAGTCTTTCTGGAAGCATGGCTGCCTGAGTTTGAGGCCGATAACCGTAACTATATTACGGTGGCTATCGGGTGCACCGGCGGTCAGCACCGGTCGGTCTATTTAGCCGAGCAGTTATTCCGGCATTTTTCAGTTTCGCGCCAGACGCTGATCCGGCACCGTGAGCAACATGCATAAGTGGTTGCGGCCGGGTGATTACGCCTTGCTGCTGTTTGCCGCCCTCGTTGTTGTGTGGCTGGCCATCTGGAGCTGGCGGCAGGATGGGGCAACCAGGGTGCGTATTTATCAGGCCGGCCAGGTTTTTGCCGAGCTGGATCTGAATGCACGGCGCACACTGCAGGTTGGCGGCCCGCTGGGCTTAACTGAAGTGGAAGTGGATGCCGGCCGTGTCCGTATTAAAACCGACCCCAGCCCGCGCCAGTATTGTGTGCGAATGGGCTGGCTGGATCAGGCCGGCCAAATGGCGATTTGTTTACCCAATCGTATCAGCATCGAGCTTTTAGGCTCGCGTCCCCATGACTACGACAGCCTCAGTTACTGAAATCCGGATTACCCCCGCTGCGGATGATATAAGAATTGCCCGTTACGCCGCTTTGGCGATTGCGCTTTCTGTATTAGAAGCAGGGATTCCATCGCCGGTTCCGGGCATTAAACCGGGGCTGGCTAATATCATTACTTTGCTGGCTTTATGGCGCTTTGGCTGGCGGGATGCGGCCTGGATTTCCATCCTCAGAATTGTTGCCAGTGCCATTGTTTTGGGTGGTTTTTTGTCGCCGGGCTTTGTGATGAGTATGATGGGCGGCTTATGCAGTCTGGCAGCACTGGCCGCGGCCAATTACTTACCCCGTCGCTGGTTCGGGCCGGTTTCGCATTCGATTATTGCGGCTTTTGCTCATATGGCCGGGCAGTTGTTATTAGCCCGGCTCTGGCTGATTCCGCATAATGGCATTATCAATTTAATCCCTGTTTTTGCCGCTGCCGCTCTGGTGTTTGGCGTGGTCAATGGCGTGCTTGTGGCGCGGATATTAAGCGCTCATCCATTGCATATCCGTAGTTCTGAATAGGTTTTAAATGAAAACAATTACTTTGGCTTTTACCGGCGCATCGGGTTTGCCCTATGGATTGCGTACTCTGGAGTGTTTACTGGCCGCCGGGTGCCGGGTGCATGTGTTATATACCCAGGCGGCACAAATTGTCGCCAAGCAAGAATTGAATGAAACCTGGCCTTCCAGGGCGGCCGATCTGGGGCTGCTGTTCCGTGAGCGTTATGGCATCAGCGATCCGGACCAATTACAGGTCTTTGGTCAGCAAGAATGGTTTGCACCGATGGCATCGGGCTCCAACCCGGGGGATGGCATGATTGTCTGCCCTTGCACCATGGGCGCTTTATCGGCGATTTCAGTGGGCGCTTCGGATAATCTCCTGGAGCGCGCTGCCGATGTGATGATTAAAGAAGGCAAAAAACTGGTGATTGTTCCACGTGAAGCACCTTTTTCGGTCATTCATCTGGAAAACATGCTGAAGCTGGCGCGGCTGGGGGTGGTGATTTTGCCGCCGAACCCGGCGTTTTATCATCACCCAAAAACTATCGCCGATATGGTTGATTTTGTGGTGGCCCGTATCTTGGATCAATTTCAGATTCCGCATCAATTGATGCAGCGCTGGGGGGATGAGCAGTGAGTTTTAAGATTAACTGGCGTTGGTGTTGTTTATTATTGCTGGGATTATGGTTTTGGCCTTCGCTGGTGCAGCATGATCCATGGAAGCCCGATGAAAGCTATATTCTGGGCTTGATTTATGAATATACCTTGCGGGACAACTGGCTGGTGCCGATGTTATCGGGCGAGCCTTTTATGGAAAAACCGCCGCTGTTCTTCTGGACGGCCGCGGCCTTTTCCCGCTATGTCTTTACCTGGTTGCCCATTCATATGGCAGCCCGGCTGGCGGCAGCTTTTTATATCGGGCTGACCCTTTTGTTTGCCGCTTTAGCCGCCGGTGAGTTTGCGGCCCGCAGCCGGATGAAAAACCCGGCCCGTGCGGCATGGCTGACAGCGGTTTTATTGGCCGGAACACTGGGTTTCGTTGGCAATGGCCATCATATTCTGACTGACAGTGCGCTGTTTGCCAGCTTTGCTCTGGCCCTCTATGCGCTGGCTGTTTTCCCTGTGCATCCGCTGCGCAGTGGTCTGCTGCTGGGTACCGCATGGGGTATGTCTTTTCTGACGAAGGGCCTGCTGGGGCCGGGATCTCTGGGCCTGGCTGCCGCATTGCTACCGCTGGTGGATCCGCTTTACCGTAAAAAAAGCTATCTGCTGACATTAAGTCTGGCCTTTTGGGCCGCCATGCCATGGTGGTTAATCTGGCCGTGGCGTTTATGGCTGGCGTCCCCTGAGCTGTTTCATACCTGGTTTTGGGTTAATAATTTAGGCCGGTTTTTAGGCCAGAATAATCTGGGGCCGGAATATGAGCGGGGGTTTTATCTTAAAAATATGCCCTGGCATGCTTTTCCGCTGATTCTTTATCTGCCGGTGTTATTTTTCAGACAGCGGATGGCGGTGTTGACCACCGCGACTCCGGCAGCCGTGCTTTGTATTCTGACTTACTTTATTTTGTCGATGGCCAGAACCTCCATGGAGCTTTATGCGGTGCCCGCTTTAGTGGCCTTTTCTGTCTGGATGGGCTCGCAGGCGGCCATGGTTCCCGCAGTATTTGAACGCCGGTTTGGCCGGGTGGCCCTGGGCTTAATGGTGATTACGGCGGGCGTACTTTGGTGGGCATGGGCAGCGCTGTATTTTGGCTTGCCTTTGCAGGCGCGCTTAATGCATTTTGTACCCGGTTTTGTGGGCCGGCCGGAAATGGGCATGGTGGTTGCCGCGCTGGCCATCACCTTGGCGGTGTTTTATCTGGCAAAGCAGGCGGCAGGCAGTGCGCATGAGGGGGCCTTACGCTGGCTGTCTTTACTGGTGCTGGCCTATGGTCTGGTGTTTAGTTTGTTATTGCCGGCTTTAAATTACAGCAAAAGTTACCGCCCGCTGATGATTGATTTAGCACAGCAGCTGGATCGTCAGCAATGTCTGGCCAGTTTTGGGGTTGGGGAGCATGAGCGGGGTAATTTTCATTATTACACCGGCATCCGGGCGCAGCGGCTGGAAATCGGGCAGGGGAAAGCGTGCCCGCAGCTATTAATTCAAGGCAGCAGCCGGCCGGATAATATCGCTGAGTATCGGCTGGCTAAAACGGCGGTCCGCCCGGTGAATAAGGATGAAGAATTTACGATCTGGCAAAAAATAAGCCGATAAGTGAGAGGCAAGGATTTATCCTTGCCTCTTTTTTTAATCTGCGGCCAGAGCCAGATGTTTCATACTGATTTTGCGGAACAGAGCCATTAAAGCCAGTGCCGCAAAAGTGAGCCCGGCGATCAGCCCGATCCAGTAGCCTTGTACGCCATGGCCGGCAATGGTCGGGGTACCAAAAGTCAGGAAGTAACCCAGCGGAATCCCCACAATCCAGAATGCAGTCAGGTGAATCAACATCGGGCCTCGGGTTGATTTATAACCGCGCAATACCCCGGCTGCGACCACTTGGGTGGCATCTGAAAACTGAAAGAATCCGGCCAGCACCAGCAGTTGGCTGGCCAGCGCCAGTACCACGGTATCACTGGTATACAGGCCGGCAATATAGTGGGAGAAGAAAATCATTGCGGTGCCGGTCAGAAGCGCAATACAAAGCCCCATGCGGATCCCGCTTTGCCCGATAAAGCGTGCTTTTTTGTATTCACCGGCCCCAATGGCATGCCCGACCCTGACGGTCAGAGCCGTACCCAGTGCCATCGGCACCATAAAGGTCAGCGATGAGAAATTCAGGGTGATCTGATGCGCCGCCACCGTGGTGGTGCCCAGGCGGGCAATCAGCAGCCCGACCAGACTAAAGGCACTGACTTCAACAAAGAACATCATGCCAATGGGCAGGCCCAGTTTGATCAGTTGTTTTTGTGCCGCCCAGTCTATTCCTTGCCATTTCCGGAAAGGGTGGGTTTTGGCATAGACCGGTGCATAGCGGATCCATGCGGTCAGCAGTAAAAAATTAACCCAGAAACAAAATGCAGTGGCCCAGCCGCAGCCCACACCGCCCATCGCCGGAAAGCCCCAGTGGCCATAAATCAGCACCCAGTTGCTGGGGATATTGAGCAGCAGACAGAAGATGGAAATCACCATCATGGGTTTGGTCTGGTTCAGTGACGCGCTATAGCAATATAAAACGCGGTAACAGGCAAAGGCGGGCAGAGCCCAGCTGACGGCTTTCAGAAATTCTGCCGCTTTATAAGCCACCGGCGCTTCCAGACCGATAAACCCAAAAACAGGCAGCAGCAACCGTGACAGTACCAGCCCCACGACAGAGAGCAGCAGAGCCTGGAGTAAGGCTTGCTGAACCAGATATGGAATCGGTTTCAGATCATTTGCGCCCACTTTCTGCGCCACCAGCGGGCTGACTGCCAGTAAGAATCCCATCAGGGTCACAATCAGCGTAACCCAGATGGAGGAGCCGACCGAAACGGCCGCCAGGTCACCGGCCGAAACATGGCCCGCCATGACCGCATCAATAAAGGAGGTGCCAGAGGTTGCCAGCTGGCCAATGGCAATGGGCCAGGCCAGATGCCAGGTGGCGCGGATATCAGTAAGTCTTTGCTTCATAGTATCCTGAAAAAGGCAGGTATCGTGGGCAGCTTACCGTGGTGTGAGCCACAGTGGCTGACTGATCAGGCCGGTACTCAGGCCAAAGTGCCCGACCCGCTCTGCCCGACTGCCTTTTTCAGAATTATCTGCACAAAGTAAATGGGTTAACCGGCTCGTATTCGGCCAGTAAATCCGGATAGCGCCGGGTGAACAGCAGCGCATCATGCAAACTTAAATCCAAAATCACGATACTGCCATTGGCAAGGTTTTCGGTACGAAAGCCTAAGCTGGAGGCAGCGGCAAAAGCCTTGGAGAGTGCCAGCGGGGAAGTATTACGCCGGGCATTCAATCGCAGCCAGCTTTGAGTTTTCCAGCGCAGGGCCGGATGGAGTTCGCGGTTTACTTTGGCTAATTCTGGGGCCAGGCAGTCGTACATAGCAGCATTCCTGATTCAAAAATGGGAAGCTGGTCGCTGGTGCGGCCAACGCTTTAGCGATATTTCCCTGGCAGTCTGTTAGTCAGACTGGCTGGCGCGCCTCGCAAGTTGTCGATTAATTGGCGCGTAAAACAAAAAAACCCGCAAGCGCGGGTTACGCTGCTTTAGCTGAATTTATAAAGCGCCCGCAAGCTGGCAAATCAACTCGGCGCTATGTGGTTCATTCTGGCGAGGAGTCTCTTCGCTGTCAAGTTGCTTTATTCAGGATTTTTTGAATCTAACATCAGCGTGACCGGACCGTCATTAATCAGCTCAACTTGCATATCGGCACCAAACACCCCTGTTGGGACGGGCTTGGCAACCAGCTCGCTCAGTTTACTCACGAAGCGATTAAACAGAGGTTGAGAAATCTCAGCTTTGGCTGCTTTTCCCCAGGAAGGACGGTTGCCCTTGGTATAAGAGGCAAACAGGGTAAATTGCGACACGGCCAGAATATCGCCCTGGCAATCCAGTACCGAGCGATTCATCACTCCTGCTTCATCCTCAAAAATACGCAAATTACATACTTTTTTGGCGGTCCAGCTTAAATCACTTTCATCATCATTGTTTTCTATGCCGACCAGCAGTAACAGACCGTGGGTAATCTCACCAGATACCTCTCCGGCAACGCTGACTTTGGCCTGACGTACTTTTTGCACTAATACCCGCATTTGGATTCTCTGCCCTGGCTGGAGGTAAAAAATAGTCAGCCCGGATATAGCCAGGCTGAATCACTCAGGGCATGAGCATAAAGGGTTTATACCGGCATAAGCCAGACGTTAAAGTACCAAAGCCAGAGTTCAGGCTTTAATACTTTTTGCCATTGCGGGCCGCACGGGCGGCTTCGGCAAAACGCTCGGCAGAGCTGGCTTCATTGGGATTGTGTACATTCAGCAGATCATTGCGCAGATTTTGTGCCAGCTGAGGATGCAGCTCGGCAATGCGATCTAAGTCCCGCAAAATACTTTCTAATAGGGGGGGCTGTTCGGATTTGCCAAAATAGCAGGCAATACCTGACATCCTTGCCATTTGAATGCGGAACTTCAGGTCATACAGCTCGGTGCGGATAATGCTGTGCTGGTGGATAACTCCGGGCCTGAGCAAAACGGTTTTTTCAATTTCGACATCCGCTTGTCGCCGGAAGTCGTTGCGCGGCCGCTGTGGTTGCGGCTGTGCCTGCTGCTGGGGCATGTTTTTTTGCAGGAAATTGAATATCTTAATGTCCATGATCGGCACGTAGAGAAAGTACGATGTAATAATACCCTGATATTCTTCAATAGAATATTGCTATTTAAGTAAGATTGAGAAGATCAAGGACTTCACTGGCAAAGGGGCTGAATATTCAGTATTCTAAATCGCTTTAGGGCTTGGGATATAACCATGAAAAAAGTAGGTCTGGTTGGCTGGCGCGGCATGGTGGGCTCTGTCCTCATGCAACGAATGCAGGAAGAAAAAGATTTCGATGTGATCGATCCGTTCTTTTTTACCACTTCGCAAGCGGGCCAGGCCGCGCCGAACTTTGGTAAAGATGCCGGTACCTTAAAAAATGCCAATGACATTGCCGAATTATCTGCAATGGACGTGATCATTTCATGTCAGGGTGGCGATTACACTTCAGAAATTTTCCCTAAGCTGCGCGCTGCGGGCTGGGATGGCTATTGGATCGACGCAGCATCGACCTTACGCATGGAAGAAAATGCGGTGATCGTGCTGGATCCGGTGAATGATGCGGTGATCCGCTCTGCACTGGCTAAAGGCGTCAAAAACTACATCGGCGGCAACTGTACTAACTCCATCATGCTGATGGGGATGGGCGGTTTGTTTAAAGCCGGTCTGGTGGATTGGGTCAGCTCGATGACTTATCAGGCCGCATCCGGTGGTGGTGCAAACCATATGCGCGAACTGCTGAAAGGCATGGGCGTGGTTTATGGTGCCGTGGCCGATGAGCTCGCTACTCCGGCGTCAGCAATTTTAGATATTGACCGTAAAGTAGCTCAAACGATCCGCAATGATGTGCCGACAGAGTTCTTTGGTGCACCACTGGCAGGCGGTCTGATTCCATGGATTGACCAGCAGCTGGATAATGGTCAGACCAAGGAAGAATGGAAAGGCCAGGCTGAAGTAAATAAGATTCTGGGTAATGCCACTCCTGTTCCTGTTGATGGCCTCTGTGTGCGGATTGGGGCCATGCGCTGCCACAGTCTGGCGCTGACGATCAAGCTGAATAAAGATCTGCCGCTGGCAGACATTGAAGCGCTGATCC
>JBOFGM010000542.1:0-3593 GCA_051649105.1 Iodobacter sp.
ATCCTGATCAACTTCCTTGCCTTCGCGGTTGATCACCTTCTCTTTACCGAGCTGATCCATCATCGCTTTGGCAATCTGATCACCGGCAC
The DNA here is from genome assembly GCA_051649105.1 of Iodobacter sp. Classification (GTDB taxonomy): domain Bacteria; phylum Pseudomonadota; class Gammaproteobacteria; order Burkholderiales; family Chitinibacteraceae; genus Iodobacter. Next base: position 90 of record JBOFGM010000542.1, read on the forward strand.
GGCCCCAGATATCCACAACCTTATTGTAACGCTCACCCTGAGTCACCAGACCGGAGCTGTACTGATGCTCAATCTCGCGAACTTCAGCGTACGATTCAGCCAGCAGCTGAACCTTCTTATCCGGAACAACCATATCATCGACGCAAATCGAGATACCGCCGCGTGTGGAATAAGCAAAACCGGTGTACATCAGTTGGTCAGCAAAAATAACGGTGTCTTTCAGACCGCAACGGCGGAAAGAAGCGTTAATCAGCTTACCAATTTCTTTTTTCTTCAGTGCCTTGTCGATATGGCTGAAGTCCAGGCCCTTAGGCAGGATTTCGGACAAAATCGCACGACCAACTGTGGTGTTGCGACGAACCATCTGGCTGTGCCATTCGCCGTCTTCGTCCAGTACCCATTCTTTCAAACGGATATCGACGCGGGTCTGCAAAGTCACTTCCTTGCTGGCATAAGCGCGCATAGCTTCGCTTACGTCGATCAGGTACATGCCTTCACCCTTGGCATTGATACGTTCACGGGTCATGTAGTACAGACCCAGCACGATATCCTGCGAAGGAACGATAATTGGCTCACCATTGGCCGGAGACAACACATTGTTAGAGGCCAGCATCAGTGTGCGGGCTTCCATTTGTGCTTCAAGGCTTAACGGTACGTGAACGGCCATCTGGTCACCGTCGAAGTCGGCATTGAAGGCCGCGCAGACGAGTGGGTGCAGTTGGATCGCTTTACCTTCAATCAACACAGGCTCAAACGCTTGAATACCTAAGCGGTGAAGTGTTGGTGCACGGTTCAGCAGAATCGGATGTTCACGGATAACGTCTTCCAGGATGTCCCAAACCACAGGATCCTGAGCTTCAACCATCTTTTTCGCCGCTTTAATGGTGGTCGCAAGACCTAACACTTCGAGCTTATGGAAAATAAATGGCTTGAATAATTCCAGACCCATCAGTTTTGGCAGACCGCACTGATGCAGACGCAGTGTCGGGCCCACGGTAATAACCGAACGACCAGAATAATCGACGCGCTTACCCAACAGATTCTGACGGAAACGACCACCCTTACCCTTGATCATATCGGCCAGGGATTTCAGAGGACGTTTGTTCGCGCCAGTCATCGCTTTACCGCGACGGCCGTTATCGAGCAAGGAATCAACCGCTTCTTGCAACATCCGCTTTTCATTGCGCACGATAATTTCAGGTGCGCGCAGTTCCAGCAGGCGTTTCAGACGATTATTACGGTTAATCACGCGGCGATACAGGTCATTCAGATCGGAAGTCGCAAAACGACCGCCATCCAAAGGAACTAAAGGACGCAATTCTGGCGGCAATACCGGCAGAACTTCCAGAACCATCCATTCAGGCTTGATGCCGGAGCGCTGGAAGGCTTCCAGCACTTTCAGGCGCTTGGAAATCTTTTTGATTTTGGTTTCAGAACCGGTGGAAGACAATTCAGCACGCAAGGTGGTGATCTGATCTTCTACATCCATGCTCTTCAACAGTTCGCGCACAGCTTCCGCACCCATCAGGGCCACGAATTCATCGCCGTACTCTTCAACTTTATTGAAGTAATCTTCTTCCGTCAGCAATTGACCGCGTGTCAGCGGAGTCATGCCTGGCTCGATCACCACAAAACCTTCGAAGTAAAGTACGCGTTCGATATCACGCAATGGGATATCAAGCACCATACCCAGACGCGAAGGCAGGGATTTCAGGAACCAGATATGAGCTACCGGGCTGGCCAGCTCAATGTGCCCCATGCGGTCGCGACGAACCTTGGACAGGGTCACTTCCACACCGCACTTCTCGCAGATTACACCGCGATGCTTCAGGCGTTTGTATTTACCGCACAGGCATTCGTAATCTTTGATTGGGCCAAAAATACGCGCACAAAATAAACCATCACGTTCAGGTTTAAATGTACGGTAGTTAATGGTTTCCGGCTTTTTTACTTCGCCGAACGACCAAGAACGGATTTTCTCTGGCGATGCCAGACCGATCTTAATCGCATCAAATTCTTCATTTGCAGCTACTTGCTTGAAGAGTTCGAGTAAGCCTTTCATTCTTTGACTCCAGTGAGGCGTTCGGGGTATGGCGGGCACTCTGCCCGCCATCTGCTACCCCACGAATCAATACGTTTCCAGATCGATATCGATACCAAGTGAGCGAATTTCCTTCACAAGCACATTGAAGGATTCCGGCATACCCGCATCAATCCGGTGATCGCCCTTCACGATGTTTTCATACACCTTCGTACGACCGTTCACATCATCAGACTTCACGGTCAACATTTCTTGCAAGGTGTAAGCTGCACCGTATGCTTCCAACGCCCAAACTTCCATCTCACCGAAACGCTGACCACCAAACTGAGCTTTACCGCCCAGTGGTTGCTGAGTAACGAGAGAGTAAGGACCAGTCGAACGAGCATGCATCTTATCGTCAACCAAGTGATGCAGTTTCAGGTAGTGCATCACACCAACCGTTACCTTGCGTTCAAATGGCTCACCATTGCGACCATCAAACAGCTGCATTTGTGTCTTGCTGCTGTTGAAATCAAGCAATTGAGTATGCGGATCTTCGCTTGGGTAAGCTAAGTCCAGCATCTGATAGATTTCAGACTCTTTCGCACCGTCAAATACCGGGCTTGCAAAAGTCATACCGTTACGCAGGCCCTGTGCCAACTCGATCAGTTCTTCATCAGTGAGACCGTCGATATCTTCAGTCTTGCCACTGGTGTTATAGATCTTGTTCAGGTAAGCACGCATATCAACCAGCATGCCGTTACGTTGCTCACGCAACATATCGTCAATGCGCTGACCAATACCCTTGGCTGCCCAGCCCAGGTGCATTTCCAGAATCTGACCGATGTTCATCCGCGAAGGAACGCCCAGCGGGTTCAATACGATATCTACCGTTGTACCATCAGCCATATATGGCAGATCTTCAATTGGCAGAATCTTGGAAACCACACCCTTGTTACCGTGACGGCCGGCCATCTTATCGCCTGGCTGTAAGCGACGTTTAACCGCCACATACACTTTCACCATCTTGATTACGCCAGGTGGCAATTCGTCACCTTGAGTCAGTTTGCGCTTTTTATCTTCAAAACGCAGATCAAACTCAGTGCGCATCTGACCGATCAGGTCTTTCATTGCTTCCAGCTGACGGGCTGCTTCTTCGTCGGCAAGGCGGACATCAAACCAATCAATCTTTGCTGGCAAGCCATGCAAGTATTCTTTGGTGATTTCGCTACCCTTAACCAGACGCATCGGGCCACCGTTAGCTACTTTACCAACGATCATACGTTCAATACGCTCGAACAAATCGCTCTGCACAATACGCAGCTGATCGTTCAAGTCCTGACGGTAACGACGCAGCTGATCATCAATGATGGACTGGGCACGACGATCGCGCTCAACACCTTCACGGGTGAATACTTGCACATCGATAACCGTACCGACCATGCCTGAAGGCACGCGCAGTGAAGTATCTTTTACATCGGATG
>JBOFGM010000543.1:0-14192 GCA_051649105.1 Iodobacter sp.
AAGTGGTCAGGGCAGACTGACTGGTACCCAGATTGCGTTGGGTAGAAAGGGCTGCGGCATTGGTATGCAGGCTTAACATAGGAAAAAACTCCAAATGACATTGGCACCCGTCATTGGGTACCTCTGTCTATCTAAGGCGACATGCCTGCGGAGTTTCTTAAGTGCTATATTAGTAAATAATTACATAACAATCGCAGCGCGGGTTTTACCTACCCTTTCAGTTATCGCAGCGCCAGCAAAGATAATACCCGGTAGCGGCTCATGCCCATCAGCGCAGGGGCGATTTCGGCGAAATAGCGATAATCGGTGTTTTGATTAAAGCGGCCATTAAAGTCACCGACAAAGCTTTCGGCCCATTGTGATTCATTCATGGTGGAAAGCTGTTCAATGGCCTGCCTGGCTTCTCCCATCGCGCTGCTGATGGCCGCACGGGTTTGCTCCAGCTGCTCCAGCGCCACCAGGACTTTTTGCAGGCTTTGCCGCACCGCCGCATGATCGTCCACCGACCAACTCTGCGGCGTGATGGCAACGGCTTCGCTTTCAATTTTTAAACGATTAGCCTGACCAGCAGGAAAACGAATACCACCGCCGCGAATCGCCAGCTTGCTTTGCAAAGCGGCCAAAGACTCTTCGGCCACAGAAAAAGTCAGTGCGCCGCTTTGATCAGCTTCGGTGCGGATGCCAGAGGGCGCTAAGGCCCGGTTAAACTGACGCAACAGATCTTCTGCGCTGCTTTCCCCGCCCACGGCGACCGAAGCCGGCCCGGTTCCGCGTACGCCGGTATAAAAAGTCAGCATTTCGCTCTGGCCATTACTGAGCGATTCCAGCTCCAGGCCACGGACGCGGAATACTTCTTTAGCATCCTGCGCCAGATGAAACTTTAACCGCCCATCCACACTGCCGCCGGTACGCTGGCTGCGGGATTGCCAAAGTGCCGAAAAATCGGCCACTTTATTGCTCAGTTCATCACGATCCACCCGCCGCTGGCCCAGCTCCTGGCTGAGTTTAAATTTCAGCCCCACCAGTTGCCCGCTCAGCTGATCGACAAAATCCAGCGCGCGCTGACCAGCTGTCAGCTGCTCATTCAGTTGCGTGCTATAGCGCCATACACCAAGGCGCTCGCCTTTTTGCTCGCGCACGGCAGCCACGCCGGACGGACTGGCCGCAGGCTGGGGTGCAAGCACCGGCTTACTATTATTAATCCCCAGGCTGGTGCCCGGGTTACTGCGCTCCAGCCTGGGCAACGGTGCGGCCATACCCATCATTCCTTTCAGATCACATCAAATAAAGATAAGCTGCTGATTTTACCGTAAGCCTTTTGTGAGGCCTGTAACGCCAGCTTATAGCTATCCATGGTGATCATGGCCTCACCATAATCCAGACTGCCCAATAAGCGCACCGACTGCTGATTCGATAAGCTGACATTGGCATGATTATCTTCCATCATTTGCATATTATTTTGCGCCCCGCCCAGGGAGGCAATTTTGCTGCCCACGCTGGCCAGCGCAGTATCGATCCCGCCGATGCCCTGCTCCACTGCGCCCCGGTAACCGGTGGCCGGCGGATTCTGTAAGGCCGCAATCGATTGATCCAGCTGATTCAGTAAAGCCGCCATTTCGGTGAGTGACACATTAGAGGCCTGGGTCACGCCATTGCCCACCACCACCATCTGCTGATCACGATTACCGGTTGCGCTATAACGGCTGCCAGCGGGAGCCAGCGGATCCTGCGTCACCGTCGGTACACCACTGGCGGTTCCGGAGAAGTAATAATGACCTTCCTGATCTTTGGTGTTCGCCGTAAAAAACAAACTGTCTCTTAAGCTGACGAGGCTGGCGGCAATATCTTTTACATCTTCCTTGGAAACCGTATCATCGGCCCCCAGCAGCAAAACCCGCGCCTGCATTAAGTCTTGTGTCATGCCATCCAGATAGGATTCATTCATCGATAAGCGCGAGCGCAACGCGCCAATATTACTTTTGTACTGGTCCAGAGCGGCTTCTTCACGCTCTAAGCGCACCAGGCGCACACTCGCAATCGGATCATCGGAAGGCAGTAAAAACCGTTTACCCGATGACATTTTTTGCAGCAATTCAGCCATATTGCCTGATGCCGTTTGCAGTGATTCATTCAGCGTGGTTTGCAGCTGAGTACTGGCTATGCGCATAACAACTCCATCAATTGAACATGGCTAAGGTGCTGTCAAACAACTGATTGGCGATCGCAATCACCTTCATATTGGCCTGATACATTTTTTGATATTCGACGATATCCATCGCTTCTTCATCGCGGTTAACGCCGCTGACGCTTTTCCAATCCTGCTCAGACTGATTCCGCACCACTTTAGCAGTGGCCAGCGAGGACTGATTTTGCTGGCTTTCGGATGCCAGCCGCCCTAAAAGCTGAGCATAGGCATCGCTCAGCGTCACGGTGCCAAGGCCCGGAATCAGTAAAGGCTGACTCTGGATATCAATTAATTTTTGCAAGTTACCGCTGCCACCCGGTTTAGTCGCATCGCTGGCAAAAGCCAGATCTTCGGCCACCACTCCGGGGCGCAGCTTAAGCATGCCTTCCTGGCTCAGCGGATCAAACTCAAACAATGGTTTACCAGGGCTGCCTGCTGCACCGGCAGTGGCTGGCAAATCAAACCCCTGCGCCAGCTGGTTATTAACCCGCCGGGCCATTTCATCTGCCAGCGTGCGGATAGATTCTTCCATTGGCCGCAGGCTATTTTTTTCATAATCATTTAAACCACCCAGCTGACTGCCAATACTGCTGCCATTAAGGGTAAATTTTTCTTGTGCAAAGTTAAGCTTAATCAGTTGGCTGCCATCGAGCTGGGTTTCGGTGCTCATCACCGAAGCGCTGTCTCCCACCACCAGAGGCTGGCCGGCGCGCAGGGTGACCGACATCGAGCCATCGTTTTGATTAACCACGCGCACATCCACCAGCGAGCTGAGCTGATCAATTTTACGATCGCGCTCATCCAGTAGGCCGGAAGGATTGACCCCGGTAGAGGTGGCAGCCACGATCTCTTTATTCAGGCGAGCAATCGATCCGCTGACCGAATTCACCTGCGACACCAGCGCCGTGCGCTGCTCATTAATCGATGCATGCTGCGAGCTTAAAACCCGGTTCAGATTATTAAAGCGTTGCGCCATGGCACCCGCCTCGGTAATCACACTTTGGCGCAGCGCCAAAGAAGAAGGCTCCACACTGGCGGCACCCAGCGCCGCATAAAACTTATCCAGCCCGCCGCTGATACTGCTGCCGGCCGAGCTCATTACTTGCTCCAGCTGGGTTAAATACCCCTGCTTCGCCGCGTTTTCCCCCATATTGGCGGAAGCCTGCCACATTTGCAGGCTGCGATACTGATCATTAAAACGGCGGACCGATTGAATATCCACCCCGGAACCCGCGCTGTACGGATCCCCCACAGAAGGGGCAAGGGCGGACAAAACCACGCCCTGACGCGAATATCCAGGAGTCATTACATTAGAGATATTTTGGCTGGCGGCATTCAGCGCGGCTTGTGCAGCCAGCGCTCCGGCCAGCGCATTTTGCATCATGCGCATCGGTGGGCTTATTCAGAAGTAAAGGGATCAACAGGTGGAGCAAATGCCGGGTGTACGCCGGAAACCAGCGCACCCTGATCCAGAGCGACCCCGGCGGCATTTTTATTAAGGGAAATATTCACACTGGCGGGTGGCGTCTGTGGCATCAGTTGCGCCATGATGGCATTGGCCACGCCAAAAACCCGCTGTTTGGCCAGCTCCTGCGCCACCGACTGGTCGGCAAAATCCAGCATATCGCTATTGATACTATTTTTATAAATACTATCTTCGCTGCTCATTTCCTTAGTGGCTTTGCGCATTTGCTTGAGCATATCCTGAATAAAAAAGCTTTCAAACTGCACCGCAGCCGTTTCAACTTTCTTACGATAAGCCTGATTTTCTGCCACCGGCGGTACCGCCACAGCGGCGGTATCCGGTAAAAAACTATTTTGCACAGGATTCATCAGATCACCACCAGCTCGCCATCGAGCGCACCGGCCTGATCCAGCGCCTGCAAGATCGCCATAATATCGTCCGGAGAAGCACCGGTACTATTGATCGTATCAATAATGGTTTTCAGGCTGGCTCCCGGTGGCCAGCGGAACATTTGCCCGGACCCTTCCCGCACATCCACTTTAGAGCGAGGCACCGTTGCCGTGGTGCCATTACTGAATGGCCCTGGCTGGCTGACGGCCGGCGCTTCAGAAATAACAATTCTTAATGAACCATGCGATACCGCCGCCGCACGCACCGTCACACCCAGGCTGATCACCACGGTACCGGTACGGGAATTAAACACCACCCGCGGCACTTCCGGTGCTGCAGTAATATTCAGCGCTTCCAGCCGGGCCACAAAGGCCACCCGCTCGCTGGGGTCCGCCGGGGCGACAATATCAATATTGGTGGCATTACGGGTGGACGCGATTTTGCCAAAGCTGCGATTCACCGTATTTACAATCTGCGTGGCATTTTGAAAGCTGGGCCGCTTCAGGCTGAGCGTAACCAGCGGACGGGTATCAAAATCACTTTCAATTTCCCGCTCCACACTGGCTCCATTGGGGATACGACCGGACGTCGGCGTATTAATGGTGACACTGGAACCACTGCTGCCCTGCGCCGATAAACCCGTAATCACCACATTACCCTGCGCAAGCGCATAAACTTCTCCATCGGCAGCTCGCAGCGGTGTCAGTAACAACACCCCTCCGCGCAAGCTTTTGGCGTCTCCCAACGATGAAACCGTAATATCCAGCGTCTGTCCCTTGTGGTAACCCGAAGGCAAGGTCGCATTCACCACCACACCGGCGACATTTTTTACCTTGGTTTCACCACTTTGCTTGATACCAAACTGACGCAATAAATTGGCGACAGACTGCCCGGCAAACTTCACCTGAGAATTATCCCCGGTACCATTTAAGCCGACCACCAGGCCATAGCCAATTAACTGGTTTTCACGAATCCCTTCTACGCTGACCAGGGTGCGCAAGGGTTGAGCACTGGCGGTTTGCAGTAGCAGGCAAAGCAAAAACAGATATTTAAACTTCATAAATTCCACTTCGAATCAGGGATAGCTCACATCGCAGATGTATATAGTTCCGCGCCGGATCAGGGCGGTGAGTAACGTCTGTGCCGTTACTCACAACCACAGGCCATCAAAACGGCATCCATGGGCTGTTAAATAAGCGGGTCAGCCAGCCGGCGGTATTCACATCGTTTAAAGCGCCCTTACCCGAATAACTGATCCGGGCATTGGCCACGCGGGGTGACATCACCCGGTTATCGCTGTCGATATCATCACTGCGCACATAACCGACCAGACGAATCGCTTCTTCGCCCTGATTTAATGACAATTGTTTTTCACCGCGAATCAGCAGCAGGCCATTAGGCAGAACTTTTTCCACCACCACGGTAATGGCACCACTGAGCATATTTTGTTGGGTGCTGGAAGATGAACCGGCAAAGTCGCGCTTGGCCTGGACACCCACATTGGTGGCATAGCTGGAAGAGCCAAGCACGGTCGGTTTGATATCCACGCCACTGCTTTTATCAAAATTGGTACCGGCTTTTTTGCTCGCCTGCGTGGTTTCCTGCAAAACCACGGTCAGCACATCGCCAGCGCGAAAGGCACGGCTGTCAGCCAGCCAGGAGCTGGCCGTATCGGCAGTAAAGACACCGCCCGATTTGGCCCTGGCCGCAGGCGGAATAATGACGGGCACCGGCGGATCTTGCTCCGGCACATCGTTTAATGGATTACTTACGCAGGCACTTAATAAACTGCTAAGCAGCAAAACCAGAAAGACACACCTCATCTCACGGACTGCGCGAGGTATTGCATCATATTGTCCGCTGCCGACAGCACCTTGGTATTCATTTCATAGGTGCGCTGCGCCGAGATCATATCAACCATTTCTTCCACAACCTGCACATTGGAGCCTTCCAGCGAGCCTTGTTTCAGCTTGCCCAGTGCATCATCCCCCGGGTTCCCCAGTGTGGGTGCACCGCTGGCCGCCGTTTCCTGAAATAAATTACTACCCAGAGCCAATAAACCCGTCGGATTTACAAAATTAGCCAGGGTAATCTGACCGACTTCCTGCGGTGCCGTACTGCCGCCTACCGTCACAGAAACCAAACCGTTTTCAGCAATCGTCACCGAAGTAGCACCGTGAGGAATTGTGATTTCCGGCTGCAAAGGCACGCCCTGCGCATTCACAATCCGGCCTTCAGAATTAAGCTGCAGCTGGCCGGCACGGGTATAACCGGTTTCGCCATTGGCCATTTCTACCTGCAAAAAGCCGCTGCCCATAATGGCAACATCCAGCGGCTGGCTGGAGGTCATCACCGAACCGGTGGTAAACACTTTTTGCGTACCGGCAAGGCGGGTACCATTACCCAGCTGCACACCCGACGGAGCGGCGTTATTCTGATCCACTTTAGCGCCAGGCTGACGCTCAACCTGATAAAACAAATCTTCAAAGACCATCCGGTCGCGCTTAAAACCAACGGTATTTACATTGGCCAGATTATTAGCAATGGCATTGAGCTTTGCGTCCTGCGCCTGAATACCGGTTTTGCTGATCCACATTGCTGGATTCATTTACTATTCCTTTCTCTGTAAGGCCTTAGCTGCGAATCAGCCGGTTACCGGCATCCGCCATATCATCGGCAGCTTTAAACATCTTCATTTGCACTTCAAAACCACGGCTCAGCGTCATGGTGGCGATCATTTCTTCCACGGCAGAGACATTGCTGCGCTCTAAATGCCCACCCAGAACACGGACGGTTTCATCGGCCGGCAAGGGCTGACCCGAACGGCTAACCACCAGACCCGCTTCGTTTTTAGTCAGCTCACCGGCATCTGGGCGCACCAGTTTGAGCCTGCCCACTTCCTGCATCACCCCTTCTTCTCCGGCCGGCAACACAGAAATCGTGCCGTCTTCGCTGACCGAAACCTTAGAAAATGCCGGTAAAGTCAGTGCTCCGCCATCGCCCAGTACGGCGCGGCCATTGATACTGAGTGCCCCTTGGGCATCGATGCTCAGATTACCGTTGCGGGTATAGGCCTCACCCGCGGCATCGGCCACAACCAGATAGCCTTCACCTTGCACAGCCACATCCAGCGAGCGGCCGGTCGGGCTGACTGTGCCAGCCCGGGCATCCACCGCACTGGACTGCAATTGCGCCATATGGCGTGCCTCATAACCAAACCCTGGCACGGTCTGAGCGCTGGCCAGCTCGATATCCGCCCGAAAACCCGTGGTTTCGGCATTGGCCAGATTATTGGCATGAATTTGCTGTGCCTGAAGGGTGCGGTTTGCACCACTCATCACGGTATAAATCAGAGCATCCATGGTGTTTACAGTGCCTGCATCAGAGCTTGAATCACTTGATTTTCTGTCGAAATAACCTTGGTATTGGCCTGATAATTACGCTGTGCCGTCATCAGGCTGACCAATTCACCGGTCATATCCACATTAGATTGCTCCAGCGCGCCAGCCGTCAGCTTGCCCGAGGTACCCGTGCCAGGCGCTGAATAAAGCGGCGTACCCGTGCCGCTGGTTTCAGCCCAGCTGGTACTGGACACTTGCTGTAAAGCACCTTCATTGGGAAAATTGGCAAGCACCAGCGTGCCGGCACTTTGCTTTTGGCCATTGCTGTATTTCGCCATGACTTCGCCATTCTCTTCAATCATGACCCCGGTCAGGGAGCCCGAGGCATAACCATTAGCACTGTTTACGCTATTGCTGACTTCACCGGCAAAGCGTGAAGTTCCGGCGTAATCCAGATTAATCGACAAAGGCGCAGCATTACCCGGGGTACCCAGAGCCAGCGCAACCGGCGCATTCGGGCTGCTTAACTTTCCCTGGGCATCAAAGCTCAGCGCCGTGTTTGCCGGCAGTACCGTGCCATCAAAAGAGTAATGCGCCGTTACTCCGGCGCCGTCCTTAACAAAATACTGAGTCAGATTATGTTTGGTTCCCAGCGAGTCATACACCGTGGAGACCATAGAGGCATTAAAGGACGTCGCGTCGTCTTTATTAAACACCGCGGTCGCCGGAGCAGGCCAGTCTGCCGATAAATTACCGGTAAACTGCAAACGATCTGTGGCCTTGGCAGGAACCTGACCCACCGGCACCTTGATATCCCCGATCGCGCCCATGGCGGCCGTACCATTAGCAGACGGAGCATAACCCTGAGCCCGGCGGCCAAAGCTATCCACCAAAAAGCCATCTTTATCTTTATCAAAAATGCCCACGCGGGTGTAGGACATTGAGCCCGTGCTCTCTTTGGTCACAAAGAAACCCGTGCCCTGAATGGCCGCATCCAGCAAACGGCCGGTCGTAAACAAGCCGCCCGCCTTACCAATATTTTGTGTGGCAGAGGATGTTTCCACCCCCAGCGCTTGCGATCCGGCATAGGCCGAAGAAAAATTAGAGCGGCCTGATTTAAAGCCGTTGGTACCGGAATTGGCAATATTATTACTGATGCTGCCCAGCTGATTATTAACCGCGTTAATACCCGAAAGCGCAATTTCAAAACTCATTATTTAATCCTTAATTCTTAATGCTTTAAACGGTATGGCCTTTTAGCCTGGAAATTGCTGCTACAGGAAACTCACCCAGTCCGCCAAGGCTGACCGTAGGTAATCCATTACTTAAATTAACGCTTTTAATCACACCAAATACCTCAACGGCCGGCTTTTCTTTACCATCGGTTTCCAGCGAAAGCGAATAGCTTCCCGGCTCCAGCCCCAGTTTTTTTGGATCGAAACTAAAGGTGGCATCCCCTGCTGCTTTGGAACCTAAATCCACAACGGTACGTTGCTGATCTGCACCGGTAATCACCAGCGACACTTTTTTTGCCGCGTTTTCCAGGGAAAACTGCCCGGAAACCGTGTCTTTATCCAAAGAGACAGAATCGCCATTCACCGCCACAGAAGAGCCGACATAATTGCCCAAAGTCAGCACCTGCAAATCGCGCATCATCTGGGAATTGGTCTGTAATTCACCCAGCATCTTTTTAGAATTATCCATCTGATTAAGCTGAACCAGCTGGTTAACAAACTCACTGGGATCGGAGGGTTCCAGCGGGTTTTGGTTCTGAATTTGCGCGACCAGCAAAGTCATAAAGAAATTGCTGTCGTTCTGGCCCTGGTTAGGCTGAACGGCATTATTCTGAGCTTGGTTACCGGAGTTTTGTGGCAAGGGGGAAAAGTCGATCGACATATCTATTAGCTGCGCTTAAGTTTTAACAAGGCGGCAATGACCAGGGCCTTGTATTGAGTGAAAAGAAAATGGCTGACTCAGCCTTCTCCCATTTTCAATAAGTCCTGCTGCATTCCTTTAACCCGGGACAAAATTTCAACATTGGTCTGAAATGCGCGCGAAGCCGACATCATGTCGGTCATTTCTTCTACCGGGCTGACATTAGGATAAAACACATTGCCATCGGCATCGGCCAGCGGATGGCTGGGCTCATGCGCCTTGCGCAATGGCTGGTCACTTTCAATCACATCCAGCACCTGCACTTTTCCACCGCTTAAGGCAGAGAAAACCGGCTTTCTGGCGTGATAGGTACTGGCTTCATTGCCAGAGGCTGATTCAGCATTGGCCAAGTTACTGGCGATGGTATTTAAACGAGTGGTTTGCGCGGTCATTGCGGAGCCTGCAATTTGCGCAATATTTCTAAAAGACATGATTTATCCTGCAATAGCCTTGGCCAGCCCTTTAAGCTTCATATTGACAAAAGCCAGACTGATTTGAAAATCTGAAACATTTTGCGAGAATTCAGCTTGCTCAACCCCCAGCTCCACCGTATTACCATCGCGGCTGGGGTGATTGGGCGCGCGGTACATCAGCTCTCCGCCGTCCATCTCGCCAAAACCATCTTCGCTGCTGACTAAGGCACTATCCAGGCGATCACGAAAACTAAAATCCCGGGCCTGAAAGCCAGGAGTATTTTCATTTGCAATATTGGCCGCCAGTACCTGAGTACGCTCGGCACGCAGCCGTAAAGCATCCGGATGCACAGACAATGCCTTATCGAAATGAATACTCATACTCTGCCCTCAATGACGGTCCAAAAATAAGACGAAACTTTCATGCTTGTAAACAGGCGAGCGGGGATGGTAAATATTCCCTCGCCCACCGTATACGGTATAATTACCTGCTAATATTCCAGTATTCTGATATTGCTGTGAAAAAAATGCCGGGCCAAATTTCATATGTCATTTTTTTTCTTTTATTTTCAATGTCTTATGCATACGCAAATGACATTAATAAATCAAAATTAGAAGAAAACATACTAAAATCAGCAACGAATTATTTCGAAAATTCCGCTAAAAGGCAGGCAAAGCGTCAGATTATTCTGACAGTTGCTCTGATTCCTCCCAGAGATATCGCTCGTCTTGAGCACTGTGATTCCCCCCCAAAACTGCAAACCTTTCCACAAAATGACATTGGCTTACTTAAAATTAACGTAAGCTGTCTAACAGGGGATAAGTGGGAAACCAGCTATCTGGCCAGAGCCATGTTCCGGCTGGAACAAGATGATCCTGCCATCGCCTTATCGGCCGGCAATCTGCGTAAAGCCACTCAAATGGCCAGTATGCCGGCCAGCGCCACGGCGTCAGCCCCGGTATGGACGGAGTATCTGATTAAAAAGGGGCAGTTGCTGGAGCTGGTAGCACGGGCCGATCTGATTGAAATTCATGCGGCAGTGATTGCCGAAGAAAATGGCCGGCCAGGGGAGATTATCCGGGTAAAAAATAAGCGGACCGGCAAAAAGCTCTATGTCCGCATTCTGTCTTCTGGTGAAGTCTCACCACTCTGATCCGCTAGGGCTTAATCGAGCGAACCGTATTCACCACTTTTAACAGCTTTTCTGCATAAGCCGGGTCGGTGGCATAGCCGCCCTTAACCAGCGCACTGGCAAAGGCTTCGGCACTGTTTCCCACACCCATGGCGGGGCGGAAACGCTTGCTGTCGCTAAAAAAAGCGGTGTAATCCTGAAAAGCCGAGCGGTAATCACTGTAGGCGCGAAAATGTTCCGTTTTTTTAAGCGCAGTGCCCTGCTCAAACTCGGTGGTTAACACGGCGGCCCGCTCACCCTGCCAGCCACCCGCCGCTTTAATACCAAATAAGTTAAATGCACTTTGCCCGTTGGCTTTATTAATGCCTGACTTACCCCAGCCAGATTCCAGCGCAGCATGGGCCAGCAAAATATCGCTGGAAACACCCAGTTTGGCCGAAGCTTCGCGCGCATAGGGCAAAATTTGCTCAATAAAAGCCTGCTTATCCATGTCTGGTGAGGATAGAGAGGGAGCGGCAGCATTTCGCAGCGCCAAGCCTTCCGGGCTTAAGGATATAGACTGCGATTCACCCTGCTGGATAAAGCGCTGCACTTCGGCGCGGGTTTGGGAAAATAAGGCAGAAAATGCGGCCGAGTCTCCTTGCGAGCGGGGAGATTCCATTGCAGCAGAAGCCGGCAAATAGCCAATCTGATCAAAGCGGATCATAAATATCCTGCTCGCCAAATAAAACTCTCTGCATTATTTCTTGCTGGGACAAAATAAATTCACCATTACGCTGATTTAATTGCCGGGCTTCTTGCAGCAGCACTTCTAATTGCTGCCATTTATCCCGGCAGACATTTTGCAAAGCGGCCGGAAAAGTGGCGATCAAGGCACCGCAGCGCGGATCGGCCGGGCTGAGCGCCTGAACAATTTTTACCCGGCGCTGCCGGCGCAGCTCAATCGCAGCCAACAGCTCTGAAATACGTGATAACGCTTCATTCAGCCGGGCCGTTTGCTGGCTTAAAGACGCCTCAAACTGCAGCTTCAGCTGAACGATTAAATCCTGATAGGCCAGCACATCGCTTTGCAAATCAGCGGCAAATTGTCGGACCACGGTATTCAAGCACGGCCGCCATGATATTTCTGCATCAGCGCTGCCACTTTATCGGCATCAAAATTTAATTCGCCACGCAGCAGTGCATCACGAATTTCCTGCACCTTGGCCAGATCGATTTCCGGGCCGGCCTGCAAGCTTTGGCGGGCAGCACCGAGGGCGGAAGATTCTGTGGCGGCTTTAGGCGCAGCCGGTTTTGCCACCGGGCTGATGGCAGCCGCTGCAGCAGGAATCACGGTATCGCTTCGGTTTGAGTTAATACGCATAGTCATTAGTAGTACCGAGGTAAGCACTCTTTATACAGGCGACACAAACAGGGAAATTCTTAAGCCAGCACTATAAAATATTTCGCTGGGCAAAAAAAGCATACAAAAAAGCCGCAGTTCAATTGAACAGCGGCTTTTTCAAATATTTGGTTGCGGGGACAGGACTCGAACCTGTGACCTTCGGGTTATGAGCCCGACGAGCTGCCAACTGCTCCACCCCGCGACAGAGGGGCGAACTATACAAGAGCTTTATCGCAGAGTCAATACATAAGACGTACTAAAAATGAATTATCAATATAAAAAATCTATTACGCCCTCAAGAGGAGAGCAAAACCGGGCGGCAAAAGAGCAATTTAACCGCGTATTGACATGACCTGTGACGCTAACCCTCACCAGGTTCCTGTTAAACCTGCCCCGCAGGCCGGTGACATATCCGTCCCCAGCCAGACCACCCATAGCATGCAGGCTCAGCAGCAACGTCGCAGAGGCCGTAACAAGGGAGTGCATGAAGGAAAACGCAGGGAAGGTAGCAGGGCAAATATTTCAAATCATAAGGGAGCCGCTCTGCGGCTCCCGCCAGCTATTACACCGTCCAGCTCACCAGCCCGGTATAGGCCGTTGCCAGCACAATCAAACCGAAAGCAATCCGGTAATAGGCAAAAGCCACAAAGGTATGGGTAGAAATAAATTTCAATAAGGCGCGCACAGCAATAAAGGCAAAAATAAACGATGCAATAAAGCCTACCGCAAAGACACCACTATCGCCGATATCCAGCTCATGGCGATGTTTAAGCAGGCTGTAAAGAGACGCCGCGCCCAGAGTAGGAATCCCTAAAAAGAAGGAAAACTCGGTCGCTGCCTTGCGGGAAACGCCCAGAAACATGCCGCCGATAATCGTGGCACCCGAACGGCTGGTACCCGGAATCATCGCCAGGCACTGGCAAAAACCAATTTTAAGCGCATCTTTCAGGCTTAAATCATCCACGGTTTCAACCACAGGGATCTTGGTTTTCTGGCGATTTTCTGCCCAAAGAATAATCACACCACCAATAATAAAGGCCATTGCCACCGGAACAGGCTGGAATAAATATTGTTTAATAATTTTATTAAATAACAGGCCAATAACGGCTGCTGGCATAAAGGCAATCACCACCCCAAGCAGCAAATTACGCTCGTTGCCGGGTTTTCCGGCACCCGTCAGAGTCTGGGTGATTTTGGCCCGGTATTCCCAGACCACCGCCAGCATGGCGCCCAGCTGGATAAAGATTTCGTAAACGTCGCGCTTTTCTTTGCTCATAAAATTAAGCAAATCGCCGGTTAAAATTAAATGCCCCGTACTGGAAATAGGCAGAAATTCGGTAATCCCTTCTACCATGCCCATAATGAGCGACTTAAACAGCAATACGATATCCATTGATACTCTGCCCAATAGCCTTAAAAGAACTGCATTATATCTGCGCTATCTGTTCTGCTGATTAAGATCTGAAGTTTATTATCTGCATTGCACAAATTCTGTAAATTAGAAAATGCCCGGTATTAAGCGCTCAGGGGCTGGTCCTGTCTATTGACCAGACTCTGCCGGACAAAAAAAAACGCTGCCACAGCAGCGTATTCTTCAGACTGATTTAAACCGGCAAATGCGCCCGTAACCGGCTTGGCAGCCAGGCAAACAGGGGTTCAAAATCGGTGGCATCCATTAAATTTTTCAGCGTTAAACCCAGTTCGGTATCGCCTTCGATGCTGAGCCGGCGCTGAAAAAACAGCGTATCAGGATCTTCCTGACGGCGGGCCAGTACCAGATAATCTGCCATGCTGGCGCTGAAGGTAACATCAGAAGCACCTGTGCCGCGCACAAAGCCCCCGTTTTTATACGACAAAGTCATGCCGCATAATAAATCGCTGACTTCCAGCCGGATATTGCGTCCGTCCAGCCAGGAGAAATCTTCATCCGGCCATAACCGGCTTTT
>JBOFGM010000544.1:0-5460 GCA_051649105.1 Iodobacter sp.
AGGCTGTGGAGCAAGATCTGTAATTACCATGGCTTAATCTCAGTCAATAACAAGGTATAGCGATTTGCCATCTTAAACGGACAAAAGCAAACGGGGGTTGTGAATAGTTCCGGAATGACCCGGTCTTTAAACTTAAATAACATCTGCTTATCCTGGGTCAGAATAATCAGACAATATAAATCTGCAAACTCTGACAGACCGCCATTTTAAAAACAGGGGCAGGCCCGCGGATCAGAGAAAATCATTCTGCCGGATTGTCGCAAAATACAGACAAATCACTTTAAAATAACAAAATAGTTCAACTTTGTTATTTTAAAACAATATAAAAATCTGAAATAACGGGTTTATCGCCAGCCGGCCGGTATAAAAAATACGACCGGTTTCACTGTATCGTTATTCTGTTCTTTTTTCCAGCGGCAAAACACGCATCGGCCCATTTATGGCAATAGCCGTCTGTTGCGGTTTTAAGCAGAATGATTGCATACAAAAATGTAGTACAGACCGCAGCTCTTACATCGCAACACAGGTAAAACGTAAAATCCCGTTTTATAAGCTATTTTGCAGCTTTTCTTAAAAAATACAGTGGCATATTATAGATTGATCTTCTTTCTTATTAAAAGAAGGGATAACCGTGACAGCGCACCATGAATGACCAGTGGTATTATATAAAGCCTGTTTTAAGTGGTTAAAACCTTAAATATTCAGCTATTTACAGATTGACCGGGTATTTATCCCCGCTGCGGATAAAGGCCCGCATCTCTGCCTCACCTCCCCTCATTCTTCAAAAGAACGCTATGTTGTCTGGTCAAGGTTTATTACTTTCGCTGATTGCCTCTCTGGTTTTCTCTGTTTTAGGCTGGTTCAGCACGCAGCTTACCCCGCTGCGCGGACTGGATATTTTTGCCTGGCGGATTGTCTGGACCGTACCTGCCATGCTGGTATTGCTGGCTCTGCTGCGGCACGGCCCCAATATGCGCAGCACACTGGCACGGTTTAAAGTGGAGCCGATTTTGTGGATTGCTCTGCCCGTGAATGCCTTATTACTGGCTATTCAGCAAGTGATGTTTATGTGGGCCCCGCTGGAAGGGCGCTTGCAGGAAGTCTCGCTGGGCTATTTTTTATTACCGCTGGTGATGGTGCTGATTGGTTTTTTCTTTTATAAGGAACGCCCCAGCCGCTTACAGTGGCTGGCGGTTTTTCTGGCTTTACTGGGTGTGCTGCATGAACTGTGGCTGACCCGGGCTTTTTCCTGGGTCACCTTAGTGACAGCACTGGGCTATCCACCCTATTTAATGATCCGCCGGGCAGTGCGACTTGATCCTTTCAGTGGTTTTTTACTGGAAACCCTGTTTATCCTGCCGGTGGCCGTCTTTATGATTTATCTGCATCCGGCCGCGCTGCAGGCACTGCAAAGCACGCCGGCGCTCTGGATTTTACTGCCCTGCCTTGGCATCATGACCGCCACGGCCTTTGTCTGCTATTTAATGGCCAGTAAATTACTCACCATTGGTTTACTGGGCATTCTGGGCTATGTCGAACCCGTGCTGCTGTTTATGATTTCACTGTTTATTCTGGGCGAGCCATTTAGTGCGGCCGGGCTGGGCACTTATATTCCTATCTGGCTGGCGATTTTGCTGACCTGCTGGCACAGCGCCCGGACCTTGCACCGGCAGCGGCGTAAAACAGCCCATTAACGCCCGCCCTTAAAATCATTTTTCTTAACCTGCCGGCCGTTACCGTCATTGCCCCGGCCGGGGTCTGCTAAGCCGGTCTTTGTGCCGGCTTTTTTAATAAGTTCAATCTGGTGTTTTTCCCTTCGGGTACTTTGCCGCAGGCAGGTGCAGACGCATTCTTTTAAGATTAGTCCTACTTTTTCCTGCAAATCAGAAACATCATGATCAACAAATGCCTTGTCTTGCTGAGCCTGATGCTGAGCACCACCGCCAGTGCCAATCCCTGGCGTGAACTTGGGCAGCTGCCCAATGGCAATACGCTGTCGGTACTGAGTACCCAGTTTCGCAAAGGGGATGTGATTACAACCCGTGTGCGTAATGATTTACTGACCCCCAGAACCACGCCCAATGGCGAAATCAGCCGGATCGAAACCGACTTACAAATTAATTGTAAAAAGAAATCCATATCCCCCATCCGCACCATTTTATTTGATAGCGATGGAGAGGCCGAAACCTCGGTCAATATGAAGGGTGGTAAGGAATTTATCAAAAAAGAAGCCAACAGCAGCATGGGTTTTGCTATTGAGCTGTTTTGCCAGGATGAGATGGCAGCCCGATTAAAGTCTGACGAAAGAAATGGTTAGCGCTAAAAAAGCCATTTATCACTATCTATATGCAAAAACAGTCGTTTTTAAACTATAGATAGCACGGTATTATCTAATGATAATCACATCACGAGAATCTGCCATGCGCCTGATTTCATCGCTCCCTCTGTTTGTTTTGCTCTGGGCTGTTACCGTGGAGGCAAGACCCCTGACGGTCTGCACCGAAGCCAGCCCGGATGGCTTTGATGTGGTTCAGTACAACTCACTGACCACCACCAATGCCTCGGCGGATGTGTTATTTAACCGGCTGATTGATTACGATGCCGC
Organism: Iodobacter sp.; assembly: GCA_051649105.1. Classification (GTDB taxonomy): domain Bacteria; phylum Pseudomonadota; class Gammaproteobacteria; order Burkholderiales; family Chitinibacteraceae; genus Iodobacter. The sequence goes on from JBOFGM010000544.1 coordinate 2,606, forward strand.
CACAGGCAAACTGGTGCCCAGCCTTGCCGAGAAATGGCAGGTCAGCCCGGACGGGCTGAGTTATACCTTTACCCTGAAAAAGGGCGTGGCCTTTCATCGTACCGATTACTTTAAGCCAACCCGGCCGCTGAATGCCGATGATGTGGTGTTTACCTTTAACCGCATGCTGGACCCGGATCACCCATGGCATAAATCGGCCATTAATGGCTATCCGCATGCCCAGACCTTTCAGCTGCCCCGGCATATTAAATCAGTCAAAAAAATAGATGCACAAACGGTGCGCTTTGAACTGAATGCACCGGAAGCCACCTTCTCGGCCCTGCTGACCATGGGTTTTGCTTCTATTTATTCAGCCGAATATGCTTCTCAACTGCTTGCTGCCGGTAAAACCGCCGATTTAAACAGCAAACCCATCGGCACCGGCCCGTTTATTCTGAAAAGCTATTTAAAAGACGGCGTGATTCGCTTTGATGCCTCACCCGATTACTTTGGCAATAAACCTAAAATTGATAAGCTGATTTATGCCATTACGCCGGACGCCTCGATCCGGGTGCAAAAATTAAAAGCCGGCGAATGCCAGATTGCCTTGTCCCCCAAGCCGCAGGATGTAGCGGCCGCCCGCCAGGATAAAACGCTTCAGGTGATTGATACACCGGCCTTTTCCACCGCATTTATTGCCTTTAACAGCGAGCATAAGCCTTTTGATAATGTCAAAGTCAGGCAGGCGCTTAATTATGCCTTTGATAAAAAATCTTATCTGAAACAGGTCTTTGATGGCACGGCGACGGCTGCCGATGGCCCCTATCCGCCCAATACCTGGAGCTATAGCAATCTGCCGGATTACAATTATGAACCGGCTAAAGCCCGGCAATTGCTGGCCGAAGCCGGATATCCCAATGGATTTAACACCACAATCTGGATTCGCCCTGCTGGCAGTACGCTGAACCCCAATCCACGGGCCGGCGGTGAATTATTGCAGGCCGATTTAGCCAAAGTGGGCATTAAAGCCGAGTTAAAAGTCATTGAATGGGGCGAGCTGATTAAACGCGCCAAGGCCGGTGAACATGATCTCTTGTTTATGGGCTGGAGTGGCGACAATGGCGACCCGGATAACTTTTTAACCCCGCAGTTTTCTTGCGCCTCGGTGGAATCCGGCCTGAACTTTGCCCGTTATTGCAATCCGCAGCTGGATAAACTGATTACCTCGGGTAAGAAATCATCCGATCAGGCAGAGCGCAGCAAATTATATGTAATGGCGCAAAAGATTATTCATGATCAGGCGCTGTGGATTCCGCTGGCGCACCCGATTGCCGCCGTTTTAACCAAACCCAATATCAGCGGCTATAAAGTCAGCCCGTTCAGCCGGCAAAATTTCACCTCGGTGGTGGTGAACTAAGTCATAAAGGCAGGGGGGTGATGAGCGATACGGCTCAAAACCGCCCTGTCTTTTGGTCTATAACGTCTTAAGTACGGGTGGGCGGCCATGACTCACCCAGTTGCTGTATCTATATTTCACTGAATCGGCCGGGCGGAGTGCAACCATGGCATTACTTATCTTTGGCAGCTTGCTGATTGTGATGGGTTTACTGGCAGGCAGCGTATTGCTGATCGCGCCTCTTGGCATCGCTGAAATCACCCCCGGCATTGCGCTATGGCTGCTTTTTCCTGGCTTTAGTATCGGCGGCTATATTCTGCTGATTGTGGCCACCGAAATTGCCCGGCTCAGGGTACTTTCCATTTTTTTATCCAGTTTATTACTGCTGCTGGCGGCGGCCGCCGCGGCCGAGTTGCTGCTTTGCGCCAGCACCCTGCTGCAACCCGTGGGAAACACCTGGGGGCTTTGGTATGTTTTAGTGATTTCCGGCCTGCTGGGCGTGATCGGGGCCGGCTCATTTAAACTGCCACCGATGCCGCAATTTAAAAAGCCCAAGCCCAAAACCGACTAAGGCGGTTTACTGACCGGACTGCAAAGCGGCCAGCTCTTCTTCGCTGAAACCCGCCTCCCGGCGCGCAGCCAGATTAAACGGGCCGCGCTGTTTTGCCGCCTGATATTGCAGCGCCAGCTGACGGTAGCCATCCACCGGATCTGCCCCCCGCTGCTTACAAAGCACCTGATACCAGTGGTTACCAATGGCCACATGGCCAATTTCCTCCCGCAGAATAATCTCCAGGATGGCCGCACCGGCCAGATCCCCGCACTGCTTCAGCCGGTCGCGAATTTGTGGTGTTACATCCAGCCCGCGTGCTTCTAAGGTGCGCGGCACCAGCGCCAGCCGGGCCAGAAGATCATCGCGGGTTTTTTCTGCCATTTCCCACAGACCGTTATGCGCCGTAAAGTCGCCATAGGCATAGCCCATGCTCTGCAGATGATCCTGCAACAAGACAAAATGTTCGGCTTCTTCGCGGGCCACTTTAAGCCAGTCGCGATAAAACGCATCCGGCATGCCGGCAAAACGCCAGAGAATATCCAGCGCCAGATTAATGGCATTAAATTCAATATGTGCCAGCGCATGGATCAGGGCGGCGCGCCCTTCCGGCGTATCCATTTTTCGGCGTTTCACCTCGGTGGGCGGCACAAGAAGCGGTAATTCACCCCGGCCGGGGATCCATCCTGTCGCCAGAATCTCGTCCTCTGCCCCCACCGGATCGCTGTCTTTTATCGCATAAATGGCCGCTACTTTATCGGCAGCAGCCGTCATCATCAGCGCGCCTATTGCCTGAGCACGAATTGTCGGGGCAGATTTCATAGCCAACCAGAGCTTTAAAAAGGCGTATTTTGGCGGTCCCGCTGCCGATTAGCAAATCAGCGCAAGAAACGGATATTTTCTGCCCGCAGCAAACGGCATACTGTGCAG
>JBOFGM010000545.1:0-2688 GCA_051649105.1 Iodobacter sp.
AAAGCCCGAATGCATCTCCGCCGCGGCACAACGAGCCCAGGCGCGCGCATCTTCATCCTTTGGCCATACCCCTGCATGGCGTTCGGCCAGATATTCGGTCATTGCCAGCGAATCCCACACTGTGCGCTCGCCATCATGCAGGCAGGGCACCTTGCCAGTGGGTGAAAACTGCAAAAAAAGCGGCTGCGAAGCCCCGGCGCCAAAGGGCACCAGCTGTTCGGTAAAGGGAATATTCAGTTGTTTCAGCAGCAGCCAGGGCCGCAGCGACCAGGAGGAATAGAGTTTATTGGCAATATAGAGCTGGTACATGGCGGGCCTTGGGCTGAGTTGGACGATGGGTTTAACTGAAAGCAGCCCTAGTCTAGCGTTGCCTTGCTATGCCGTAAACATAGAGACAGGGCTGGGGCGGATGCAACGGGCAGGGCGCTTTGATGAGCCGCCCGGACCGAGGTGTTTTTTGGCGTGGTCATTGTCTTATACGAAGCGTATATTGTTTGTATATGAAACGTATAGGGTGAGATTCGTGGGTATTGTAAACATAGATGATGATTTGCATGATCAGCTGCGCAAGGCGATTAAGGTATCGTGTCGTTCGATTAATGCGCAGGCTGGCTATTGGATCCGGGTGGGTATGTTGTGCGAAACCAATCCAACGCTGAGCTTTAATGAAATTATTCAGCGCGAGCTGAGTGCCGCGGGTGTTTCGGCGCAGCCACTTCTGGTGAGCGAATCATGATTAAAAAACCTCAGGAACTGGCGCTGATGGCCGAATCCGGCCGCCTACTGGCCTCCGTGTTCGGGATGCTCGACACCCTTAATCTGGCGGGTATGTCGACCCTTCAGGTGGACACCCTGGTCGAGCGGTTTATTGTCCATGATCTTCAGGCCCGGCCGGCCAGCAAGGGCCAGTATGGCTTTAAGTTTGTATTGAATTCTTCGGTGAATCATGTGGTTTGCCATGGTGTTCCGCTGGCATCCGAAGTGCTGCGGGATGGCGATATTGTGAATTTTGATATCACGCTGGAAAAAAACGGCTTTATTGCGGACTCCAGCAAAACTTATATGGTGGGCGAAGTCAGCCCGGCGGCGGCTAAGCTGGTGCAGACTACTTATGAAGCCCTGTGGCAAGGAATCCGGGCGGTGCGCGCGGGGGCTCGGATGGGGGATGTGGGCAGTGCCATTGAGCGCCATGCCAGAAAAAATGGCTATTCTGTGGTGCGCGAATATTGTGGCCATGGCATTGGGCGGGAGATGCATGAAGAGCCGGAAGTCTTGCACTTTGGCAAGCCTGGCAAAGGTCTTTTGCTGCGTGAAGGCATGGTTTTCACTATCGAGCCCATGATCAATCAAGGCGGGCGGGGGGTGAGAACACCGGCCGATGGCTGGGCGGTGGTCACCAGCGACGGCTTACTTTCCGCTCAGTTTGAGCATACGGTGGCCGTGACCGCAAACGGCGTATCCGTACTGACCTTGCGCCCGGATGAGCTGGGTATGCTGTGATATTTATGCGGATTGCAGAGTCATCTGCATTCTGCAGATCCTTGCAAAAGGTCAGCGTGTTAATGGCATTTAAATCTTGCGACGATCAGAGACTGCCTTCGTCCACCAGAGACTGAAAGTTTTGCAATTTACCTTGCGGGTCAAAATTGCACTGAAAGGGCTTTTTACCCTGGTCGCCTAAGTTGCCCTCACCCTTGATGGCGTAACCGGTGGGGGTTTTAAAGGCTTTACTGGTCTGGATATTGACTGGCTTGGTGTTAAATTGATTCACCGCCTCGCCTTTACAGTAGGCTGTCATATGTTTGGGCAGGGTGGCGGTTTGCTTTGCTGCGGGCTGATTAGTAAAGTTTGCCTCTGCGCAAATACCATTGGCCCCTTTCTTACCGGTGTACGACACACTGCGTGTGCCATCCGGATTGGTCAGCACGGCCACGGATACGCCATTGCGGCTGACTTCAAAGAAATGCTCATCGGTGATTTTTAGTTTTGCCGTTTTGCCATTGATATATCCATAGCCTCCAGCCTGAACATGCAGCTCAATGCCCGTCGGGCAGGTGTAATTCATGGTGGGAATGGCCGCCTCTGCCGTTGAGGCCATCAGAAATACACACGAAAGCAGGGTTTTCATAGTGATATCCTTTGCAAAATCAAACATGGCACAAAGTGTATCTGTTGCGGCCAATACTGCCCATGGTGATAAGCTACACTTTGCCCGCGCGGTGACGTCATCGTGAGCGGATCGTTGCAGATAAATAAAGCAGAGGTTTAAGTGATGAGTGCCAATCAATGGGCGGCAGCATGGATGCTTTTTATAGCCGGCTCTTTGCAAGCGGCAGATAAGCCGGATCTCTTTACCTGCCCAAAACAGCTCAATAGCGCCGGGTATTCAGAAAGAGCATCCGCCATTGATCTTTTCAGCGGCCCGCCTGCGGAGCTGGCACAATTAAAACCAGATAATGCAGAAACTACCGGCCGGGGCCCGCTTTATTGGACCATGGGGCCATCGCAGTATGATTATTGGTATGTCTGTATTTATAAAGACAGCAAACAGGAATTTAAACTGACTAAAGTTTATCAGCGTTGTACTAATATTCATTCTGGAAATCGCTTTGACCGGCTGAAGTGTAAATAAGTTAATTAATGCTTTGCGTAAATAGAGTTGGCAGACCTGTTTTATTGTTTTTTTAT
>JBOFGM010000546.1:0-3259 GCA_051649105.1 Iodobacter sp.
AATCGGCAGAAATAAGAGATTGGCCATCCCCACCCCGTAAATCGTCGCCACAAAGGCTACCGCAATCCCTGCACCCAGTTTGGAAGGATCGGTCAGATTTTCCATGACATGGATCAGGCCCATGACGGCACCGATAATCCCGATGGTCGGTGAGTAGCCGCCTGCGGCATCCCAGATTTTTGCGGCAGAGCGGGCCCGGTCTTCAAAGACATCGATATCCAGCTCCATGGCGCGGCGGATCACTTCCGGTTCTGCGCCGTCGACCACCATCTGCAGGCCGCGTTTTACAAACAGATCTTTTTCGCTTTGCACATAGGCTTCCAGTGCCAGCAGGCCGCCGCGGCGGGCTTGCTGTCCCCAGTTTACCAATACTCCGAGTTGTTTTTTAAAATCATGCTGAGGCGGAATAAAAACCCACTTCACCATTTTTAAGCCGGCAATAAAGTGATCCTGGCGGGTTTGCAGCATCACCGCACCCAGGGTGCCGCCCACCACAATTAAAAAGGCCGTTGCTTGCATCAGCGACGCAATATGGCCGCCCTCCAGGACTTGGCCCAGAAGTACGGCCGTTAAGCCCAGTAAAACACCAAGAATACTGATTTTATCCATATCGCCTTATCGGTCTGTCCAATCGCCTAAATGTGCCCGCAGCCGGGCAATGGCCTGGCTGTGTAACTGACAAACCCTTGATTCGGTTACGCCCAGTACGGCACCAATTTCTTTCAGATTCAGTTCTTCGTCATAATACAGCGCCATAACCAGTTTTTCCCGTTCCGGCAGTGCATCAATGCCTTTAATCAGGTTTTCCTGAAAATGGGCCTGAGACAGCTGCTGCAAAGGATTGATCGCCAGATCGGCGGCATATTGCTCGCGGGAGTGATTATCGTCGTCGTCTTCAAAGTCATCCAGGTGAACCAGCTGGTGGCCGCGCGATTCGGTCAGCAGATCCTGATAGTCTTCAAGATTCAGCTGCAGATAGCCGGCCACTTCACTTTCCAGCGGCGCTCTGCCCAGCTGGTGCCCCAGCTTAACCATGGCGGCTTCTATCTGACGCATATGCTTACGCGCATTACGCGGCATCCAGTCCACACTTCTCAGCTCGTCCAGCATGGCTCCGCGGATGCGCTGAGAGGCAAAAGTTTCAAATAAAACGCCGGCACAGGGATCGAAATTTTTAGCCGCCTCCATCAGGCCCATCATACCCACCTGAATCAGGTCATCCACTTCGACGCTCGCAGGCAAACGGCTCACCATGTGATAGGCGATTCGTTTTACCAGTGGCGCATGCAGCGTAACGTAATCGTCTTCGCTGCTGGCCTGGGTCTGGCGATAAAGGGAAAGTGCGCGTGGCGCTGGCATCTGTTTCTGCTTTGAAGTGGCAAGACCAGTTTAGCTGACTGCCTAACGACTTGGGAGCGAAATCAGCTTGCTTTCTAGTTGTTTAAGGGTGGCTGCCATAGCCCGGTCCATACCTGCCGCAATATCACTGGCTTGGGTGCCGGTTAAAGGCTCATTCGCCGTAAGAATAGTATCAAGTATAACAGGGGAATTCTCTGAGCTTAAGCGTATATGCAGTTTTGCTACTGCAAAGGGACTGGCCTGCAGATCGGTATGCAGTGTCAGTAATTCGCCGGTTAATTGGTAATCCCCGGCCTCTTTTGCTGACAAGGGTAAAACTTCTTTAAACAGCCCGCTGTCTTTCAGCCAGGCCTGTGTATGAGTGGTCAGCAGCATCGCCGGAGCCGACAGCCATTCGCGGTAAGGATCTTTAGCAAAGCGCCGGGTGCTTTCGCGATAAAAAAAGTTTCGCTCGCCAAAGGGGGCCTGGGCGTTAAAGGCGGTCAGTTTTAATGCCCCGTTAAAGTGAATCGCTTGCACCGGGCCTGTCCGCTCTGTTACCGGCAGATAAGTTTCTTTGGCGGGAATCGTGGTGCCACAAGCGGCTATTAACAGGCTGCAAAGTAAAACAAGCAAATATTTCATAAGTTTTTAGTCATCCTTGGGATAGGAAGATGTAAGAGCCGCGGAGCATGATCCTGGGTTTACTTGGCCGGTAAAGCATCTGGCAAATTGTAAGGAGCCGGAGGGTTGCCCAGCAGCAGCCCGGCAGGATTCGCCCTTGCGCCCTCACTGATCACCCGCAGATCTTCGCTGATTTGTTGCATATTATTGATGGTGTTATCCAGACCGCCTTCATGCCGGGCAAGGATCTGATCCAGCCGGATTAAGGTACTTTCCATTTTTTGCAGGCTGCCGGCCAGATGGGGGTTTTCTAATAAGGCTCTGGCTTGTTTGGTGCTGGCGGCTAAATCTGCCGGAATGCTGGCAAGGGCCGGATCATTCAGCAGTTTTTGAATGGCCTGATTACTGACCCGGGCTTCTTGCATCAGCCCGCTCGCTTCGCTGCTTAATTCCGCCATAGGGATGGCGTTGAGCTTATCCATCACCAGCAGCATTTTTTTGCTGACCTCTTGCAGCGGGACTTCATTTATTTTGCGGTCAGCACTGCTTAGCAGCTGATTTAAGTTGGTGATCAGACCTTCAATATCCAGTTTTTGCAGCCGCAGTGCCAGATTTTGCGTGGCGGTCACCAGCTGGGCGACCGTGCTGTGCGCAGAGGGGATATAAAGGTTTTGCGGCTGCCATTGGATATCCAGACTGGGGTTGGTATCCGGTGCCTGATAATCAATTTCCAGATAGCTGGTGCCGGTCAGCCCCTGGGGATTGAGCCGGATTCGCAGGCCTTTTTCAATTTCTTTATTTAGAACACTCTGATCCGGAAAAGGCATATTTTTGCCGCCAAATAATTCCGGCCGCAGCTGAGCTTCAATCAGCACATATTGCTGGCGCTTGCTGGGGGGCAGCTCCTGCTGATAATGGCTGTAGGTAAAGCCAATCCGGCTGACTTCCCCCACCACCACGCCGCGATATTTTACTTTGGAGCCAATATCGACGCCCTGTACAGACTCATTGAAATAGCTTTCCAGCGTAATGGTCGAGCGCGTCCAGCGCCCTGCGCCAAAGGCGATAGCAAGGACGATACAAATAATGATGGCAATAAGGACAAAAATCCCCAGCCGGAAATACTGCTTTTGTGCTGTCATGAATGAATATGCCGCGCAAAGAATTGACTGACTTGTGGATTGGAATGGCTGGCCAGCTCTTTGGGTGTTCCGATGGCCAAAATCCCCTGTTCTTGTTTATCCAGCATGATGGCCCGGTCTGCAATGGTGAAAATACTGGCCAGCTCATGCGTCAC
>JBOFGM010000547.1:0-2675 GCA_051649105.1 Iodobacter sp.
TCCCCGATCCGGCAAGCCGATGGAGAAATCACCCATTATGTCGGGATACAAGAAGATATCACCGATAAAAAGCGGCTGGAAAAAGAGCTGAGCCGCCATCGTTTTCATCTGGAAGAGCTGGTCACCGAACGCACCTTGCAGCTGGAACAGGCTTGTGAGCAGGCCCAGTCTGCCAATCATGCCAAAAGCGCCTTTCTGGCTAATATGAGCCATGAAATACGCACGCCGATGAATGCTATTCTGGGGCTGACCCATCTGATCCGCCGCGATGGCACCACGCCACAGCAAGATGCCAGACTGGAAAAAATCAGCCATGCCACCCAGCATCTGCTGTCCATTATCAGTGACGTGCTGGATTTATCTAAAATTGAAGCCGGCAAGCTGGAGCTGGAAGAAGATGACTTCTCCCTGACCACGCTACTGAATAATGTCTGCATTCTGATCAATGACGATGCCCAGGCCAAAGGGCTGGAAATCAGGGTGGATCTTGGCCAGACGCCATCATGGCTGCATGGCGATGCCACCCGTTTGCGCCAGGCGCTGCTCAATTACGCCAGCAATGCGGTTAAATTTACCGCGCAAGGCGTGGTTACCCTGAGGACCGGCCCGATATCGGCAGATGGCCTGCTGCGCTTTGAGGTGCAAGACTCTGGCATTGGCGTGACCGCAGAGCAGATTCCCTTTTTATTTCAAAACTTTACTCAGGCCGATATTTCCACCACCCGTAAATACGGGGGTACCGGGCTGGGGCTGGCCATTACCCGCCGGCTGGCTGTTTTAATGGGCGGTGAAGCGGGCGTTGAAACCCCAGCGGAAGGCGGCAGTATTTTCTGGTTTACCGCCCGGCTCAGCCCCGGACACTCCCCGGCCCGGCTTTTGCCCGATATCCCTGCTGAGCTGGCAGAAACCACGCTGCGTCATCACCAGGGCGGCTCCCGCTTACTGCTGGTTGAAGACAATGCCATTAATTTAGAAGTGCTGCTGGATCTGCTGCAAGGCACCGGATTACTGGCCGAAACGGCCGTCAACGGGCTGGAGGCGGTACAAAAAGTACAGCGCGGTGATTTTGATCTGATTGTGATGGATATTCAGATGCCGGTGATGGACGGGCTGGAAGCCACCCGCAGAATTCGTCAACTTCCGGGCTGGCAGCAAAAACCCATTCTGGCTTTTACCGCCAGTGCCTTTGAAGACAATAAACAAGCTTGTGAAATTGCCGGGGTGAACGGCTTTATCACCAAACCGGTACAACCGGACGAGTTGTTCCAGGCGCTGCTGAAATGGCTGCCGCCGCGGGCGGGGGTTACCCCTGAAATCAGCAATCTGCAAGATCCTGACCAGCAAGATCTGGCCTTACTGGCCACGCTGCCGGGCATCAATCTGCAGCAGGGGCTGAAAGTATTACGCGGGCAGTCCGGCCACTATCTGGAGCTGCTCCGGCGCTTTGTTCTGCTTCACAGCGAGGACATGACTCAACTGCAGCTGGCTATTGGCCAGAATAATCAAAAAGAGGCCCTGCTGATTGTCCATACGCTTAAAGGTGCAGCGGCCATTTTAAGTGCAGATCATCTTGCCCGGCTGGCCGCTCAGATGGAAGAATGCCTGCCGCTCAGTGGCGGCAGCGAAGTCTTCAGCCGGCTGGAAGAGGCCATCGGGCTGGAGTTTTTTAAGCTTAATATCGCCCTGCAGCCAGAAATCCCACTGCCCGGTGAAATTCTGCCCCGGCTTAAAGCGCTGTTACTGCAAAATGATACGGCCGCCATTACCCTGTTTGAACAATACAATGTACCGCTGCTGCATCACTTCGGGCCACCGGGTAAAGAGCTGGCCTATCAGATTCACCAGTTTAATTTTGAGCTGGCTCTGGCCATTTTGCAGACTCTGGAAACCCCTCAGGCATAAAAAAACCCGCCGGGGCGGGTTTTTTGCTTAATCACGCTGGCTGTCTAAATCCATCGTGGCGTAGGACACAAACTTGCTTTTATTTTTATAGCGGTAACCCAACCAGATCACAAAGAAAAGAGGAATCCCGATATAAGTGGCAGCCACGCTGGCCCAGTCAATTTTACCGGCCATAAAGGCCTGATAATTCTGACCCAGCATAATCACCATACAAAGCGCAAAAGCAAATAAAGGCCCGACAGGGTAAAAGCGGGAGCGATAAGGCAGTGCATTTAAATCACGCCCTTGCGCAATATAGCCTTTACGAAAGCGGTAATGACAAACGGCAATGCCCAGCCAGGCAATAAAACCGGTCATGCCCGATGTATTTAACAGCCACAGATAAACTGTTTTATCACCAAAAATAGAAGCAAAAAAGCACAGCATCCCCACCACGGTGGTGGCATACAAGGCATTTCTTGGCACGCCATTGGCAGATAAGCGGGCAAACATTTTAGGCGCTTTGCCTTCGGTGGCCAGAGAGTACAGCATCCGGGTCGATGCATACATGCCGGAATTACCCGCCGATAAGATCGCCGTTAAGATCACGGTATTCATCAGGCTGGCGGCAAATGCAATCCCGGCATTTTTAAACACCAGGGTAAACGGGCTGACGCCAATATCCGATACATCGCCTTTTAAGAGATTAGGATCGGTATACGGAATCAGTAAACCAATAATCAAAATCGCAAAGACATAAAACAATAAGATCCGCCAGAAAACCTGTTTAATGG
>JBOFGM010000548.1:0-3006 GCA_051649105.1 Iodobacter sp.
AAAGCTGGAATGGCTGAGCAGGGCTACCTTAGGCTGGATACCAAATTTACGCACGGTATCGGCGGCCATAATCGTGATTTCAGCCAGTTGTTCCGGGCTTGGATCGTGATTGACATAGGTATCGGCAATAAAGACATTACCATTTGGCAGCAGCAGGGCATTCATCGCCGCCGTCACTTTGGCGCCTTCTTTCAAGCCCAGTACATTACTGATATACCAGTGATGGCGCTGATACTGGCCATAGGTACCGCAGATCATGGCATCGGCTTCACCGCGTTTTAACATTAACGCACCAATTAAGGTCGTTTTGCGGTGTACTTCGGCTTTGGCCAGCTCTTCTGCCACGCCACGGCGCTGCATAATGGAGTGATACAACATCCAGTATTCGCGAAAGCGCGGATCGTCTTCCTGATTGCATAGTTCAAAATCCACGCCGGCTTTAATCCGCAGGCCCAGTTTTTCAATCCGTGCTTCAATAATGGACGGTCGGCCGATAATAATCGGGCGGCAAACCCCCATATCCACCACTTCCTGCACGGCATGCAGAACGCGTTCATCTTCGCCTTCGCAGAAAATAACCCGTTTCTGGGCTTCTTTAGCGGCAGTAAAGACCGGACGCATAAACAAGTTGGACTTGTAAACAAACTGCGTCAGCTCTTCGATATACACACCCCAGTCTTCAATCGGACGGGTGGCGACGCCGGATTCCATGGCCGCACGGGCCACAGCAGGGGCGATTTTAATAATTAAGCGCGGATCAAACGGCTTTGGAATCAGGTAGTCGGGGCCGAAACTCAGGCTCTGGCCGCTATAGGCATCGGCCACCACATCCGATTGCTCGGCATGGGCCAGTTCGGCAATGGCATTGACTGCCGCATGCTTCATGGCTTCATTGATGGTGGTGGCGCCTACATCCAGTGCTCCGCGGAAAATAAACGGGAAGCACAGCACGTTATTCACCTGATTGGGGTAATCAGAGCGGCCGGTACAGACAATGGCATCGCTGCGGGCAGCGCGGGCATCGGGCGGGGTGATTTCCGGATCTGGATTAGCCAGCGCTAAAATCAGCGGAGTGGCGGCCATTTGTAAAATCATATCGCCGGTAACAAGGCCACCGCCGGATAAACCGAGGAAAATATCGGCACCCGCCAGCGCTTCTTTCAGCGTGCGCGATTCGGTGGTCTGGGCATAACGCTGTTTGGTTTCATCCAGCGGGCCGCGACCCATAAAAATCACGCCTTTGGAATCGCATACGGTGATGTTTTCACGCAATACACCCAGGGAGACCAGTAAATCCAGACAAGCAATCGCCGCCGCACCTGCACCGGAGGCCACCAGCTTGACTTCATTAATTTTTTTATCAATCAGGCGTAAGCCATTTTTAACCGCCGCACCCACAATAATGGCTGTGCCGTGCTGGTCATCGTGAAATACAGGGATTTTCATCCGTTCACGCAGCATTTTTTCTACATAAAAGCATTCGGGTGCTTTGATGTCTTCCAGATTAATCCCGCCGAAAGTGGGCTCAAGGGCCGCAATAATTTCAACCAGCTTAACCGGGTCTTTTTCTTCAATTTCAATATCAAAAACATCAATACCAGCGAATTTCTTAAATAAAACGCCTTTGCCTTCCATCACCGGTTTACTGGCCAGCGGGCCAATATCACCCAGACCCAGTACGGCGGTCCCATTGGTGATCACGGCCACTAAATTGCCGCGAGCGGTCAGGTTGCGTGCTTCGCTTGGATCTTCAACGATGGCGTCGCAGGCAGCTGCAACACCCGGGGAGTAAGCCAGCGCCAGGTCGCGCTGGCTGGATAAGGCCTTGGTCGGTGAAACCTGAATCTTACCTGGCTTAGGAAAGCGGTGATATTCGAGGGCTTTCTTGCGAATTTCTTCGTCCATATTTGTATCCCTTGTCAAAAACTGATGTGCTGTACAGATGCTGTGCTTTCTTTGCAAGCGTTGTAATCAGGTGTTTCCGTATTAATCAATAATAGCGTTTAAAATTTCACCGTTACGCTTTCATTTCCCAGCCAGCTTTTTAACTCCGCCAGTAATTCGTCATGCAATGTGATGCGCCAGCTTTCACCTAAAGAAAGAATGCAGGCGGCATCGGTATTCTGATAATCCACTTCCACCGGGCATTCACCGCCGCGGTGCAGGGTGAGCAGGGTTTTTAAGCGCTGCGCATCCATGCCATGGCTCATGGCTAAAGTCATGCTTCTGGCAAAACGGCTGCGTGCCTCGGCTACATCATAGATCGTATCTGCAATAATGCGTAAGCCCCCTGAAAAACGATCCTCAGAAACCTTACCCTCGATCACTAAGAGCGTGTCTTCTTTGATTTTGTTCCGGTTGGCTTCAAATACTTCGGAATAAACCGTTACATCGCGGCGCGATTTACCATCATCCAGCGTCACAAAGGCCATCCGGCCGCGGTCGCCGTTTTTAATTCTCAGCCCGCTGACAATACCGGTGATCATTTGCGGCGTGCGGCTGGGCTCCAGTCGCTCCAGGGAAGATTTAATAAACTGGCGGATGCCTTTGGCATGGGCGTCAAAAGGGTGGCCGGAGATATAAAAGCCGACGGCATTCTTTTCTTCGGCCAGTTTCACCCGCTCATCCCAGCGCGGCACTTCAATAATGGCCACCTGGGGCACATCCACGGCTTCCAGCATATCAAACAGGCTGGACTGGTTTTTATTGGCCGCTTCTGTTTCCGCCAGCTGCATGGCTTGTTCCACATTGGCCAGCAGCCGTGCGCGGTGATCATCCAGCCGATCAAAGGCCCCGGCGCGGATCAGTGCTTCTACCGTGCGTTTATTCACTTCGCGTTTTTCTGTACGGCGGCAGAAGTCATATAAATCGGTAAACGGACCATTGGCGGTACGCTCGCGCACAATCATTTGCACCGCCGATTCACCCACGCCTTTAATCGCGCCCAGCGCATAGCGGATTTCCTTGCGGGAAACCGGCACAAACTTATGAAAGCTGTGGTTTACA
>JBOFGM010000549.1:0-3790 GCA_051649105.1 Iodobacter sp.
CAACCAGGAAAACATACTTCCAAGGTAATTGTTCTGTTCATAGCCATTTCTCTTTTCTTGCGCCGATTCACCATTAACCCAGTATTTTTTGATGTCTTCGAAATTGAGCTGAGAATCAGCAATTTTTATAAAATATTCATCCATTTTAATTTACCTTGTCCTTTTTTGTTGGCTGCAAGCACTAAATTAAAAATACAGTGAAGATTATAGCGCTTTATGTTGTTGGCATTGTGATGATTCTTCGGGGCTGAATATTAGCTTGATAAATGATGTATATAGATCGTTATTTATATATTACGGTCATTCATCTGTATTTAAGCGGGTTTAATCAGGTGGCCTGTCAGCGATGAAACACCATGCCATGAGCTAACCAAGCCGGGCAATGCGGGATGCCGCTTCATCAATGTGCCGGCGCAGCGCCTCGATACAAGGGGAGAAGCGGGCAGAGAAGCCATCGCAATCGCTGACCCGGGTAAAGAATATTTCAGCCAGATTCAGTGCCTGGCGCCAGGTTTCACCATCAACCGAGGCCACCAGTAAAGCTGGGGTAAGCGTATCAACGACCTCGCCGCTGCTTTTAGGGGCAAATCCCATGGGCAGAACATCGTAAGCGGGGGCCAGCTGATACGGGCGTCCGTGACCACTGATAAACGACAGGTTTCCGGCATGCATATCTGTGTTGCCAATCAGCGTGCCAAATGCCCAGAGCAGCGCAGAGCCGGCGATCGCATCAGTATGAACATGGCCATCAGCGGCAAGGCGGCTGACCAGCGACGGCCACGGTGCCGAAGCATCGCCGGTGAATTCTGCATCGAGCGAGCGCAAAGAAAATACGCCAACGCGGCCCAGCAGGCCAATCCGGTCGAATCGGGGCACTTCCAGGAAGCGCTGACCCGTGAAATCGAAAATCTCGGTGGTCACACCCAGTACCGAAAGGGCCAGATGCTCGGCCAAGAGAAGATCGCGCCATCGCTCGCTGACGGGGTTATTGTCCGGAGCCGAAAATTTCACCAGCACATGACCATGCCCGGTAAAGGCACATAGCTTGGGCTGTTCACCCCCCGCAGACGAACCGGGAATATCCCCGGAGCCGGCAGTGCGTGCCAGAGCCGGATAGTCCGCCCTGTCCACCGGGGATGGGGCGGGCATGGCCAAAAACCGTTCGCGCGCCAGCTCGCCAATCAGCAGATTGCCGATGGTGTCATCGCCATGCGCAAGCAGCGCCCTGATGACTTCCATATCATTCCAATACACTGGATTTGCCGGCAAGCCGAGGCTGGCAGTATGCGCCGATGCCCAGGCCCGGCCCAGATAGCCTTGCGGGCGCATATCGAACAGCCACCACGGCAGCCCGTCGCTATAAAGTGTCTCGCCGTTGGCCTGCAGCATGACAAATCCATCCGGGCGAACAGGAATAAGCACGCCAAGCTCACGGATCTGGCCCTCATCGCTGACGCGGTAAACCGGAACCGACGCAAAGCCGCGAAACGTGTCCCGCAGGGCGTAACGAATAGAAGGCCCGGCCCCGATCCGTACGACCTCATTACCAAGAGTCTTCAGCGTGCGCGAAACCGTTGGCTGGCTGATGCCCGTCTTTTCAACGAGTTGGCGGGAGGTGACCGGTCCTTGACCAAGTAACTGCCGGATAGAGTCAGAATGGTTAGCCATGGTGATGAATAAACAGTTGAATAGATAAATGTATAGATAGTTTAGTCATTAACAGGCCCGCTGTCACTGGGGGGCTGGATTGGTCATCCCCCACAAAGCCAGTTTATTTAGTGTTTCTTGTACTGGGGTGTCTGCATGAAAGCCGTGGGCAATTCAGAACGCCGGATTAGGGCGCATAAACCAGGCTGAAGCCGGTTCGACCGTCACCGATCTGTGCCACGAGCAATGACTCCGGCCTCGTTCCTGTATTTTATTTTTTCCAAAATGCAGGTCTGATTACTCTATGATCCCCGTTTCCTTTAGTTTCTCCTGGAGTAAAAATGCATCGTTTTGCAGAATTGAGCGATCTCGAACCCATTTTCGCCATTTATATGGATGCAAGGGTCGCCCATTTCCTTGGTTATGATCCCATGCCTGTCGAGGAATTTAAGCCTGTCTTTTGTGAACTCGTTGAGAGCCAATGTTTCTTTGTGTATGAGGTGTCTGGAGAAATTGCCGGCTTTTATAAAGCATCCCGCCATCCCGGGCGGGCGAGCCACGTGGCATACCTGGGCTCACTCGCTGTTGCGCCAAAGTTTCAAGGGCTGGGCGTTGCACAGATTATGGTGGAAGAGGCGATCGAGGCGCTTTGTTGCGCAGGGGCCAAGCGAATTGAGTTGATTGTCGAGTCTGATAATACGCGAGGTATTGCTTTCTATACACGGCTGGGGTTTGAGATTGAAGGCAAGCTGAGAAAATTCTACAAGCGCTCACATGAATCGGCCTATGTTGATGACTACATCATGTCAAAGATCTTCGACTGATCTTTCAAACGAATCCCAAATACCTGTCTCACCCATGCAATACCGGCGCAGCTCATGGGCATCAGCCCCAACAGGCGGCCAGGGCGATGTAGAAAAGGCGGCTGCCTGGAACGAGCTAGCCAATACAGAAATGCATGAAAGAGTTAAACGATTTTATGCAGGTGGAGGTGATCCGGTTTAAACCCTGGCTTGTTGGCAATTAATTCAGTAAGAATCAGGCCCGGGCGGGCCTATGGTCGTCAGCAGGGCAGCACTGTGGGCGTGTTCATACAAGATATACGCAGGATGAGTCCACGTAGCAGAGACTGCGTGATTCTGTGCCTGTGGATTTTTGAGGCAAACGCCGAGCGCGCGCCGAGAAACCCCCGCCTCTCCTGGGCACTTAACCCATTTATGCACCTGCATGATTAAGGCTCAAGCCGCGCCAGATGTGGCGCTAAACGTTAAAAAATGCACCTATGAAAGCTTGCATAATTTGCGTATTGCGTGCCTATTATTGCAGGGTTTGCAATATCTCTTATTAAACTATTAACCCTCAATGTTGAGGGTAATGTTATGTGTAACGGCCACGCTTGAGAATTTGGACATAGATGTGGAGGCGAGCGTATTTGTCAGCATATCCTCCGTAATCACCAGACTTAACAAACTCCCACTTCTCTCCATTCCAGTATATGTCACAGTTAGTTGGTTTTGATGAATTGAAAACAACTTCGCAATCTCCGTTGTCTCTAATGTTGGCCACAACACAATTTGTTGAACCAACGGAAATCCATTCGCCGGGATTAGGTTTAGGATGATCTGACATGGAATAATTGACTCCAAAGGCAAAAGTTATTTAAAACTATGTAAAGCTTGCAGAAAATCGTTTCAGAAACTAGAAGTATGAACACGGATCGAGAGAGATTGGAAGCATCGGTTGATCGTTGTACTTTTTGGGAGTGCGACTTGCTATTTATTTATTTCTCTACACCATTTTGAATAGCTAATCTTGCTTTTTGATTTACGGTACTGGAGCCATATTACCCTTTGACTTTGAACGCCAATTTCCTTTTGCTGCTCTCCCCAGAATATTGATTCTTTTTGCTCTGCTGTTTGAAGATACATAACTGTTCTATGCGAATTTAAGCGCCAGTTTTCTTTTTTTAGAGAGATTCTTTCTGTCATTCCTTTTCTCTTTGGCATAAACCCAACCTGGAGGAAAGATATATTGATGAATGCTGCAGATAGTGCCGAGATTGCTTCTTCTATATCTGTAGCACTCTTGATGTTTGATTTGCCATGCTCAATAGCATCATTTATCTGATTAATCCATTCTTCAT
>JBOFGM010000550.1:0-2462 GCA_051649105.1 Iodobacter sp.
AAAACCATGTCAGCATAATCCCCCGTGGAGACGCGGGAATAATCCTGGCCACGCACCTTACCGGTCAGTTGCAAACTGATCATTACCCCTTCGCCCTGGCCGTCGCCGACCAGCCGGTCACTGACCAGCTCATAGGGCAAAAAATCGCCCCCGTTGAGCGCCGCCATTTTTCTTCCGGCAGCATCCCCTTTATAAAAATTCTGCCCGTACCCCAGATCCACCTTATAGGGCATTCCTTTGGTACAGGAAAATTTCACATTAATACTTTGCGTTTTGTCGCCCTGCCCGGGAATTAAGCCACCGAAATCGAGCAGCGCATCATCAGAGGCAAAAATGCAGCTGCCCAGCACCAGGGTGGAAACCCGCATATTATCTGCACTGGCAAGAGCAGAGGCCAGAAGACATCCCAAAACAAAACATTGCTTTATACGCAGCGACCGCATTTATAACTCCATAACTGCCCGCCGCAATAAATAAGCGCCCCTGTTTTCAGTTTGAAAATAAATGCGTGCAGACTGATTTTTTCGCGTGCAGGCACTGCCCGACATTAATGATGCAGAAGAAGATGCTGCCATTTCAAAGCTGCATCGTGACACCACTTTTGCCCGTATTTTGATCTCTGCTGCCAGTGCCGGTTGCAGATATAAAATACAAAACAGAGCCCACCCCAAGAGACGCATCATATTCCCGATAAAATCAAACTGCACATGCAATTATTTAACATTAAACCAAATACGGGCGGCTATGCCAGATCGTTATTGATTAAAGCCTTTATATTAGAGATTAATGATATACCGGTCAGAACAAAGCCGCTACCCCATTACTTACTGAAAACTAAAATCTACTTCGGGCTTTTTACCAGAAATCAGATCCGCAATCGCCAGCGCAGAACCGCAGCACTCGGTCCAGCCCAGTGT
Organism: Iodobacter sp.; assembly: GCA_051649105.1. Taxonomy (GTDB): domain Bacteria; phylum Pseudomonadota; class Gammaproteobacteria; order Burkholderiales; family Chitinibacteraceae; genus Iodobacter. Next base: position 918 of record JBOFGM010000550.1, read on the forward strand.
GCCATGACCGGTATTGAGCCACAGGCTTGGATAACGGGTACGCCCGATATAGGGCAGATTGCCTGGCGTGGCCGGACGCAAACCGGTCCAGAACTCTGCCGCATCATAATCACCCCCATTGGGGAAAATATCCCTGACCCGGTCGATCAGCGCCTTGCAACGCACCTGATTTAAATCCAGGTTATAGCCATTAAATTCGGCCGTGCCTGCCACGCGTAAATTATCCCCAAGACGGGAAAACACCAGCTTATAGCCGTCATCGGTCAGACTGACCGTGGGTGCGCAATGCTCAGGCCCCACCGGAATGGTGGCCGAGTACCCCTTGGCCGGATAAATATCCAGATTAATCCCTAAGGGGCGCAAATGCAGCGGGCTGTAGCTGCCAAGACTCACCACAAAAGCGTCCGCGGCCAGCGCCTCAGGCCCTTCTGCGCCAATCACGCGTACCGCCTGCACGTCTCCGCCCGCACTTTCAAAGCCGGCGATCTCGCAATCGTAGCGAAACTTCACCCCGGCCTGCTCACACAATACTGCCAGCTCATTAGTAAAGACCCGGGCATCCCCCGATTCATCGCTTGGTGTATAGGTGCCACCCACAATCGGGCGCATGGAGTGCCGCAGTGCAGGTTCAATCAGTAAACATTCTGCCGCCGATTTCACCTGGCGATCCAGCCCCAGCTCGCCCATCATCCTGGCGGCCGGAATCGCCGATTCAAACTCGGCCTGTTCGGTGTAATAATGCAAAATGCCTTCGGTACGCTGATGGTATTGAATGCCGGTGGCGGCCCGCAAGGACTGCAGGGTGTCGCGGCTGTAGAGGCCGAGGCGGACTAAGTTTTGCAGGTTATAGCGCGCTTTTTCACGGGTGCATTGCCGGATAAATTGCAAGCCCCAGCGCCATTGATGCCAGTCCAGCTTAAAGCGAAATAACAGCGGAGCATCTTCCTCCCCCAGCCATTGCAATGTTTTCCACGGAGCCTTCGGATTAGCCCAGGGTTCGGCATGACAGACTGAAATCTGGCCGCCATTGGCATAACTGGTTTCACGGGCCGCCTCGGGTGCGCGCTCAATCACCGTGACCTCGTGTCCGGCCTGTGTTAAAAACCACGCCGAAGTAATTCCAATGACACCCGCTCCCAACACAATCACTTTCATTTTTTTTCCTTATTAATCAATCCGAAATTGACCAGCAACTACGTCCAGGGCACAGAAATGATATAAATTGTTTACCTTATGCCGCTTAAAACGGTCTAATAATACTGCATTCAGATTCATGAAAAATGCATACGTTTAACTAGAAAGGGAAGACTTGATCTAAACTAACATCTCGGTTGTTTAAACTAATCCACGCCAAGCCCCTTCAAGCTATGAATCTGTCACTGCGTACCGCCATTATTTTTGCCACTCTTTTAGGCCTGTTACTTCCATCCGGAGTCAATGGCTATATCAGCCTGACCCGCCAGCTTGAAAATGCGCAGCTGCAAATCAACAATGATCATCAGCGTATTGCCGACATTCTGGTATTAGGCATGCAAGAGCCGCTAT
>JBOFGM010000551.1:0-3838 GCA_051649105.1 Iodobacter sp.
GGGCCGGTCACCGGGCAGGAAAGCGTACAAATTGAATCGGCCGCTCAGCTGAATCTGACCGCCGCACAGCTGAAGGGCCGGCAAGTCAGCCTGCAGGCAGGGGACATCAGCAGCAGCGGCAAAATAAGCACCGAAAACAAGCAGGACCAAAACCACGATGAAAGCTGGTTTATCTGGCAAACCGGTGCCAAAGATACCCGCAGCAACAGCAGCAAAAGCACAATTGAGCGCAGCAGTATCAGCGGGGATCAGGTCCGTATTCAGGCCACAAATAAAGCCACACTGACCGCAACCGATATTGATGCCAAAAATGCGTCGCTCACGGCGGCACAGGTGGATTTAAGCGGCCAGAAGCTCAGCAGCAGCGAAAGCAGCAGCCGCCATGAGTGGAAAAATTCATGGGCCTCGAATGAAGACCATGAAAAAACCACCGAGCAGCAGGCCGGCACACGCATTACCGCAGAACAGGATATTCAGATCAGCGCCACCGCGGGCGATCTTAATCTGCAAGGCAGTAAGGCAGAGGCCGCAGGAAAGCTGGCGCTGGCTGCCAGCGGAAATATCAGCCTGAGCGGCCTGATTGAAAAAAACAGCCAGTCTGACAGCGGCAACCGTAAAAATGACGGGGCCAGCCTGCAAACCGGCTCATGGAGTAACAGCAGCAGCAGCGAGCATCTGGTGCAGACGGAGCTGAAAAGCGGTCAGGGGCTGGATATCCGTGCCGGCGGCAATATTGCATCGCGTGGTGCCGTGATTCAGGCAGGTGCGGACAGCCATATTGCAGCCAAAGGCACGCTTGATATCGCCACACAAACCATCGCCAACAGCAGCCAGACCCAGAATCAGCAAACCTATTGGGGCGGAATTGGCGGCGGCGGTGAAAAGAATAATGATCAGCAACAAAGCCTGAATATCCGTTCAGAGATCAATAGCAATGGCCGTATTAATCTGAGTGCAGAGCAAGGCATTAATGTAAACGGCAGTACCGTTAAAGCCAAAGAGGGCGCATTTGCTCAGGCATCGGCTGGCGGCATTATTATTGACAGTGCCCGTGATTTAACCAAAACCAGTATCGATCAGCGTAATGGCACGGTATTTAATATCACCAAAGATTCTAATAAGACCAAAAGCAGCACCGAAAAGACGCAATCATCCACATTAAAATCAGATGCCGATCTGACCATTATCTCGGCCAAAGACATTGCCGTCAGCGGCAGCCAGCTTAGCGCCGGCGATCAGCTCAGCCTTAAGGCCGGCAATGATATTCAGATCAGCAGCAGCACCAGCGAAGACAGCAGCAAGGGAACCACCACCGAGCTGAAGGCCTTTGGCTATGCCAAAGAAAGCGGTGATAAGCAATACCGGGCAGGGGTAAGGATTGAGCACACCACCACCACCAGCGAAAGCGAAAAAACCAGCAATACGGCATCCGGCCTGTCCGGCGGCAATATCAGTATTGCGGCCGGTGGAGATACGGCCATTAAAGGCTCGGCGCTGGATTCAAAGGGCAATACCGAAATCAGCGGTAAGAAAGTAGCCATCACCGCCGCAGCAGACACAGCAAGCAGCAACACCGACAAAACCGTCACGGGCGGCGGGGTTTATTACACCGGTGGCATCGATAAGGCCGGCAGCGGCTATGAAGTGGGCCAGACCCATACCCAGAGCCAAAACAACCAGTCCACAGCGGTGACATCATCGGTAAAAACCGCCGGGGATTTAACCATTAACGCCGGCCAGCTCAGTAATGAAGGCAGCCAGCTGACCGCTGGCGGCAAATTAGCCCTGAATGCCGACCAGATCGACAATAAAGCGGCCGCCAATACCAGTCACAGCGAAACCAAAAGCAGCAACTGGAGCGTGGATATCGGTGCCAATGTGGATTACAGCAAGGTTACCCGCCCGATAGAAAAAGCCGTGACCGCCATTGCAAAGGGGAAACTGGCCGAAGCTCAGGCCGCAGGTGGGATTGGTGCACCTAATGTGGGCATTGATCTGCAAGTGAAGGCCGGCAACAGCCAGGGCAGCAGTGATAAAAGTCAGGCGGTGGTCAGCCAGATCACAGGCAAAGACATCAGTATTGCCAGCAAGGGAGCCGTGCAGGATCAGGCCACCCAATATAAGGGCGATACCGTCCGGATTCAGGCTGGCAGCCATGATATGAGTGCGGCCGCCAATACGCAGTCGGCCAGCACCACCACCGAACAGGGGCAGGCCGATCTGCGGGTTTATACCGAAACCGGTAAAGACGTTAATCTGGCCGGCAGTGGCAAAGGCGGCAAGCAGACCATAACCAGCAACAGCTCTGATGCGGTAACCGGTGGCATCGCAGCCAAACAGGGCATTGTGGTTCAGGTGCAGGATCAGGCCCGTTATCAGGGCAGCCAGATCAGCAGCGGTGAGGGTAAAACCATTATCAGTGCCGGTGGGGATGTGCGTTTTGATCAGGCCAATAACAGCCAGAGCGCCACCAGCCACAGCGCGGATGGCAAAGCCAGTCTCAGTGCCGGGATGAAAAGCGGAGCCAAAGATGCCGGAGCCGGAGCAGGGGCGCAAGTAAACAGCAGTAACAGCAGCGCCTCCACCGCCGTTGTCGGCACGATCAGTGGCATGGGTACACAGATCCAATCCGGCAAAGATCTGACCTTAGTTGGCACTCAAATCAGCAGCGGTGGCGATGTTCAGCTGCAAGCAAATAAAGTGGACTTTCAGGCTGCCACCAGCCAGAGCAGCAAAACCGGCTCTGCCCTTGGCGGCAATATCAATGCAGGCGGCGGCTCCACTAAAAGCGCAGAAGAATCCTCCGGCAGTGTCAATTTTGGCGTTGATTTTAATATTGCCAAAACCGATGAATCCACCCACAAGCAAGCGGGTGGCAGCATTCAAAGCGCCGGCAAAGTAACGATCGTTGCAGAAGGTCGCGGCAACGATGCCATCAGCATGACCGGCACACAGATCAAGGCAGAATCCGTGGCACTGGATGCGGCACAGGGCGGGGTCAAAATTGAATCGGCTCAATCCGGGCACACCAGCAATAACTGGAATGTCGCCGCCGGCGTCTCCAGCAAAGTCAGCCAGAGTTTTAATACCGACAGCAAGGGGCAACCCGATGCGGGCAAAGACAGCTATGGCATCAATACCCAATTAAAGGTGGGAGTGGATAAGCAGGACCAGCTGCAGCAGCAAAATGCCCGTATTGAGGCCAACCACGCCGCGATCAATACCGCCGGGAACGTAGTATTAAATGGCGGCAATATCGTGGCCGACAGCGTCAGCGGCAAGGTGGGCGGCGATCTGCTGATCAGCAGCCGGCAAGACCGGGATCACACGGTAAAAGTGGATCTGGCTCTGGGGCTGAATGCAGAAAAGCATCAGTCAGAAAAAGGGCTGATCGCAGAAAACACCGGCAAGTTAGGCATGTTTGGTGGTGATCAGGCCACCGCCGCGGCTAAAAATGCGGTCGGTAAAGTGGCAGATAAGGCCGAAGCCCGCTATGAAAGCTTTGCCTTTAAAAACGGGCTTAAAACCGACACCACTCAGGCGGTGAAATTTGATGCCGCCACCGGCACAGTCACCCTGCCCTCACCCGCCACCAGCGGCCCGTCTGAAGGCGGCAAAATAGATGGTCTGGCCCGCAAAGCAGGTAATGGCATTAAAGACGCACTGCTTGGCAATTCCAAAGAAAGTTCATCAATCACGCCCTCACTGGATCTGGCCGTTCAACATACTGTCACCGACAAGGTGAATATTGTTTCTGGTATCAGCGGTAAACAGGGCGTGGCGCTGGAAGTAGGCGGTAAATCGGTTCTGACGGGGGCCACCGTTGAATCTGCGGCTG
>JBOFGM010000552.1:0-1635 GCA_051649105.1 Iodobacter sp.
CAGCGTACTGAAGGCTTCCGGCACCTGGCCGGTCAGAACTGTCAGCCGGTACATGGCGATGCGCCGCTGGGCCTCCAGCGGTGGCAGGGCCGCTTGCAATTGCGCCAGTTGCCCGCGGGAGCGCACCACATCTAAAGACGTGCCGCGGCCGGCATTAAACAATTTTTCATCCAGAGTCAGGCTTTGCTGCTGCAGGCTGACAGATTGCCCGGCCACTTGCAGCTGTTTGCCTAAGGCACAGATATCGGCAAAGGCACGGGTGGTTTCGCCGGCCACGGCAACCCGAACCAGATCATAAGCGGCCTGTGCGGCTTCGCTGTCGGCCTGTGCGGCTTCGGTGCTGCGGCTGATTTTGCCGGCCAGATCAAATTGATAAGACAGATTAATCCCGCCGTCGTAGCTGAAATCATCATCCAGCGCCTTGGGCAAACCTTTTGCTGCCGCTGAGCTGCGGCCATAGCCCGGTGCCAGACTCATGCCGATATTCGGGTATTGCAGGCTTTGTGTTTCGCCCAGCAGGGCGCGGGTTCTGGCCAGATTGGCGGCGGCCTGGCGCAGATCGGTATTGGCGGCAAAGGCTTTGTCGACCAGCTGATTTAAGGCGGGCTCATGGTAAAGCTGCCACCAGCGGGCCGGCAGGGGCTGAGCATTGGCTGAAAAATCACCTTGCGCGGCGCTGATATCAATCTGGCTGTTTTTCGGGCCCTGATAATCGGGGCCCGCGGCGCAGCCGGCCAGCGCCAGCGCGGCCAGTACAGGGATGAGTTTAAACATCAGGCACCCCGCTTTGGTGCAATCACTTTTACTGTGACAGTCTGGCCGGACACCAGCCGCACGGAGGCGGGGATTTTATCCAGCCGCACCCGCACCGGAATCCGCTGGGCTAAACGCACCCAGTTAAAGGTGGGATTAATATTGGGTAACAGATTGCTGCCGGTGCCGCGGTCACGGTCGGTAATCCCGGCGGCAATGCTTTCCACATGGCCGCTGATTTCCTTTTTTTGCCCCATGATATTCATGGTCACAGGGTCATTCAGATGAATTTTGCTGAGCTTGGTTTCTTCAAAATAGCCTTCCACATAAAAGGAATCCCGGTCCAGCAGGGCCAGAGTGGGTTTGCCGGCGCTGGCAAAACCGCCTTTTTGCAGATCCAGATTGGTGACCACGCCATTGACGGCGGCATAGACGCGCGAGCGGCTCAGATTTAGCTTTGCCATATCGTGGTTGGCGCTGGCCTGTGCCAGTGCGGCCTGCAGCGATTCAACCTTTGCACTGGTTTGCTCAATGCTTTCTTTGGACAGCACCTCGGTTAAAGAGTGATTACGCTGAGCTTCCCGTTCGGCTTGTTTTAAGGCGCTTTTTTGCGCTTGCTCTGCCGCTGCTGCTTGGCGCAGGGCCAGAGCAAAGCGTTCACGGTCGATTTCAAACAGTAAATCGCCGGCTTTCACTTCCTGATTATCATGCACGGCCACGGCGGTGACCTGGCCACTGACATCGGGAGCCACCTGAATGACCTGGGCGCGGATCCGGCCATCCCGGGTCCAGGGTTCCACTTCAAAGTGGTTCCATAGTCGCAGGCCGGTAAAAATGGCGGCGATCAGCACGGCCAGGGTAATCAGAATCTGTATGGTTTTT
>JBOFGM010000553.1:0-5289 GCA_051649105.1 Iodobacter sp.
ACGGCTTTTTCGCTGGCATTGCCGGCGGCGTCCGTTGCCACCACGGTAAAGCTGTAATTGGCTTTTACTTCAAAATTTGGATTACCGGCCAGGGTGACGGCACCCGTGCTGCTGTTAATACTCAGCAGGGCCACATCGCCGGTGGCGGCTTTGAGGCTGTAAACCGTCGCGCCCGTAGCCATATCGGCCACATCGGTGGAAGTAGCCGTATAGATCACCTGCCCGGCGCCGATGTTTTCATTAATCGCGGTGGCGGTGGCAGAAGAAGTAATACTTGGAGCGACTTCATCGAGGTTATTCACCGTCAGGGTCACGGCCTGCGGCGTGCTGCTTGCTTTACCATCACTGGCAATCACATTAAAGCTGTAGCTGGATTTCGTTTCGAAATTGGCAGGCGCAATGAAGGTCACCACACCCGTTGCAGAATTAATATTAAATGCGGCAGCATCCGTGCCGCTGAGGCTGTAACTTAAAACGGTTCCTGCATCTGCATCGGTGGCTGTAGCGGTATAGACAACGGCACTGGTGGCCGTATTTTCGGCGACCGAAGCGGTTGCACCGGAAGTGATCACGGGCACCGCATTAACGGTGGTATCCACACTTAAAGTGAGTTCGGTGGCGGGCAGATTCAAATTGCCGGAGGTACTGGTAAAGCTGCTGCCTGCCACATTGATGGTTGCAGGCACGCTGCTGTTGGGTGTTGGCGTAAAGGTTGCGGTATAGATTTTGCCGCTGCCTGTAAAATTACTCAGCACACCTCCCGTCACAACAATATCACTGGCAACAAAGTCTTTAGCTGCATCACTCAGGGTAAAAGTCAGCGTGGCCGCTTCACCCACCGTTAAATGGGCATCATTGCTGCTGATCAGTACCGTTGGCGGAACCGTATCCACCACGATACTGCGTGTTGCTGTCGCCGTTTCACCGGAGGTCAGCGTCGCAGTTGCCGTAATTGTCTCGCCGCCCTGCCCCATTGCCGTGATATCACCGGGGGTCAGGGTGTAAGTCCAGGTTGTTCCGGTTACAACGGCCGTTTGATTTTGACCGCCAATACTCAGGATCACGGTTGCACCGGCTGCGTTCGTGCCGCTGATTACCGAATTGGGTTCATTAATCGCGATCACATCATCGGTGGCCACATGATTAATGCTGACAGAAGAACTGGTTTTTACCGTCAGGCCTGAGATCACCGCACTTAAGCTGGTGTCGCCGGTACCATTGGTATTAACCGCAGCCGTTCTCGCCCCGACAACCAGACTATCGAGCACCGTCGTATTCAGTACGGCAGTGCTGCCCGTCACATTCAGACCGGCAGTGACACTATCAATGGCCGTCTGCATATTGCCGCCATTGGTGGTATCCATTCCGGAAAATGCCGCCAGAACAGCGCCATATTTCTCGGCCACGCTTAAGGAATCCGGGGTAAAACTGTCATTCGCTGTACCGGAGGTATTCACGGTGGTGACCACCGGGCTGCCTGTAAGATCAGCTAATCCAAATGCATTAGCGACCGCAGTATTGGTCTGAACAACCACATCGGCCGTGACAGGTTTGGCACTGACGCCATCAAACACGGCCCCCGCCTTGGTGGCGGCAATCGTGGTCAGCACATTGATATTCAGGCTGACCACGCCCGTGTTCACCACACCCACGGTCATTAAATTGGCCGTTAAGTCGCGCGCTTGTCCGGTTGCCTCATCGATGTAGTCCGTGGTGACGGGGCCGCTGTCGTTATCCTGCACCTTGGCAATCACCACGCCCGTATAGCTGCCCACATCAAAGGTAAATGTCCCTGTGGCGCTCAGCTTGCCGCTGCCAAGCAGCGTAGTGCCGTCCGCTTTATAAAGGTTGACGGTCAGACCGTTGGTTTCGATCACAGGCCCTGCCACGACCGAAACAGTGACAATATTATTAACAGGAGCAGGAGCCGGAGGAGGGACCGCGTCATTGCTGCCGCCTCCGCTTGCCAGTGCCACGCCCCCCAACAGCAGTGCCGCCCCGCCAGCCCATGCAACCGCATCATGATCTGCCGGCGGAATATAGGTGATCTCCGCCCCGTTGTTGCCGGATAAAGTGGATAGCAACGCACTGTTGCTTTGCGCCATATCCAGTACGACATCATGGCTGCCGTGTACATAAACCAGATGGCTGCCATCGCCCAGAGCCGCGCCCGTCGCGCTGTCCCCGCTCAGTTTGAATTCGCTGCCGTGATCCCCTGGCAGGGTCATATCGCAAGAAGCGCCATCACATTCTGTAAAGTAATTCTCAAGATTGACCTCGGTGCCGTCTGCATAATGAAGCTGCAAATCATTACCGGATCTTTTTGCAATCAAATCATCAACCAGCTGCTCCGCCACGCCTTCCTGGTGCTTCAGAATGCGGTAGTGCTCGCCGGCTTTGGCCTTGAAAGTATTCGCCTTCCCCATGATCAACTGCTGCGATGTTTTACCGTTTGACAGAACCAGGTTGTCAGCTTTCGAAGTTGCAGCGCTCATGGGGAGCTCCCAATAAATAAGAGGATATTAAATAAGCAGATCAGAATCAGCTTACAATATTAAATTCTAAAACATCAATAATAACAGCCACCTACTTACAAAAAAAACAGATTTCTATATGGAGATATAGTCTATTTTCCTTACCAAAACAAAAAAATAGCCCGTATTAATTAGTCATCAAACAGTGAATGACGATGACATAAACCCCGACAAACGCAGTAAGCTCAATAACTTATCAAGCCATTGGATCCGAACTAAAGCCTGCCAGAACACACGGCCGGGCGAGCCTGATGCGGACCATTCCACTGTATTATTCGTACAACATATTTGGGGTAGACAGGACACCGGGATGAAGAAAATCGGCGGGAGCCGTGGTGAAAAACCACGGCAAACCCGGTACCGTACCGATCACTATTGAGATTTTCGTTTTACCTGCTGAAAGCAGCGTTCACAGGCAGGGCATAAAACCGGGAAGACAGCTGACAAGCTGCCCGGCTCAGCCATAGAGCGCAGGATGGCTGTCAGATTACATACAGATCCATATATTCATGCACCGGCATAGCTTCCAGCGCCGCCTGATCTAAAGAGATATCCAGAATCGCTTTTTGCTGTTTGGCCGGGAACTGACGCGCTAAATTAGTTTTAAATTTAGCTTCCAGTAAGGGAATCCCCTCGGCGCGACGGCGGGCATGACCGATGGGATATTCGACCACGATTTCTTCAAAACGGCTGCCATCGTTAAATTCCACCAACAGGGCATTGGCAATCGAGCGTTTATCCGGATTATGGTAATCCGCCGTAAAGGCCGGGTCTTCCACGCAGACAATTTTGTCGCGCAAGGCGTCGATACGCGGATCAGCAGCAATTTGATCTTCATAATCGGCAGCAGTCAGCCGGCCAAAGAGCATCGGCATGGCCACCATATACTGGATGCAATGATCCCGGTCGGCCGGGTTATCCAGCGGGCCTTTTTTATCAATAATGCGGATGCAGGCCTCATGCGTGCGGATGGTGACTTTTTTAATCTCTTCAGCAGATTTGCCGGCGGCCTCAAGCTGCTTAAATAAGGTCATACCCGCTTCCACCGCGGTTTGCGAGTGAAACTCGGCCGGGAAAGAAATCTTAAACAGCACGTTTTCCATCACATAAGAGCCATAAGGGCGCTGAAACTTAAAGGGCTGGCCTTTAAACAGCACATCATAAAACCCCCATGTTTTGGCCGTTAATGCCGACGGATAACCCATTTCACCGGTTTTAGCCATCAGCGCCAGCCGTACCGCCCGCGAGGTGGCATCCCCTGCTGCCCAGGATTTACGGGAACCGGTATTGGGTGAATGACGATAGGTACGCAAAGACTGACCATCCACCCAGGCCAGCGACACTGCATTTAAAATCTCCTCCCGGCTTAAACCCATCATTTGGGACACCACCGCCACCGAGGCCACCTTAACCAGCACCACATGATCAAGGCCCGCTTTATTAAATGAGTTTTCCAGCGCAATACAACCCTGAATTTCATGCGCCTTAATCATGCCGGTCAGCACGGCTTTCATAGTCAGCGGCTTTTTACCCGCTGCCACGGCATTACGGGATAACCAATCGGCAGTGGCTAAAATACCGCCCAGATTATCGGATGGATGGCCCCATTCTGCGGCAAGCCAGGTATCGTTAAAATCCAGCCAGCGAATCATGCAGCCAATATTAAAAGCCGCCTGAACCGGATCCAGCTGAAACTGGGTTCCCGGCACGCGGGCACCATGGGGCACCACCGTTCCCGGCACCACCGGCCCCATCAGTTTTTTGCAGGCCGGGTATTCCAGCGCTTCCAGACCACAGCCCAGCGTATCCATTAAGCAGTTTCTGGCCGTGGTATAGGCAACGGCTGAATCAATCTGATAATTCAATACATAATCGGCAATATCGATCATTTCACGATCGAATTCGGTGCGAACATTAGAAATGGCAGCAGACATAGTGTTTCCTGAATAAAGAGAATAATCAGCGCTGATTCAGCGGAATAAAAGCCAGATCTTCAGGGCCAATATAATTGGCGGAAGGCCGGATAATTTTATTGTCGATACGCTGTTCAATAATGTGAGCCGACCAGCCGGCGGTGCGGGAAATCACAAATAAGGGCGTAAACATGGCGGTTGGAATGCCCATCATGTGATAGGACACAGCAGAGAACCAATCCAGATTGGGGAACATCCGTTTGGCTTCCCACATCACGGTTTCCAGCCGCTCGGCAATATCAAACATGGTGGTGGAGCCGGCTGCCACCGATAATTGCCGCGCCACTTCTTTAATCACCTTATTTCTGGGGTCAGAAACGGTATAAACCGGATGGCCAAAGCCAATCACCACCTCTTTGTTTTCAACCCGCACACGGATATCGGCCTCGGCTTCATCGGCATTGCTATAGCGTTTTTGAATTTCAAATGCCGCTTCATTGGCCCCGCCATGCTTGGGCCCGCGCAAAGCGCCAATAGCGCCGGCAATGCAGGAATAAAAATCAGAGCCGGTGCCGGCAATCACCCGGGCGGCAAAGGTGGAGGCATTAAACTCATGCTCGGCATATAAATTAAGCGAAATATGCATCGCTTTTTCCCATTCGGCCGATGGCTTTACACCATGCAGCAAATGCAGAAAATGCCCACCGATAGAATCATCGTCGGTTTCCACATCAATGCGTTTGCTATTGGTGCTGAAGTGATACCAATACAGCAGCATGGAGCCAAAAGAAGCCAGCAAGCGGTCGGCAATATCTCTTGCCGCCGGATGATTATGGTCATCT
>JBOFGM010000554.1:0-3153 GCA_051649105.1 Iodobacter sp.
GATACGGATATTTCGCGGTGCTGCGTGCCTTCCTTAAAGCGCCACATATTCATGGCCCCAATTAAACACTGATGTTGTTTCAGCTCGGCCAGCGTATGCGGTGTGCCGTTTTGATCCAGGTATTGGGGTGAGGCGCAGACATGATGCATACGGCTGCCCAGCTGGCGCACCATTAAAGAGGATTCATCCATCGGCCCCAGCCGGATCGCCATATCAATATGATCGGCCACTAAATCTGCCTTGCGGTTATCCAGCAGTAATTCGGCATTCAGCAGTGGGAAATCGAGTAAATACTGGTGCAGCAGCGGGGCAATCACGGTTTCGCCATAATAAATCGGCGCGCTGATCCGCAATTTACCGACCGGCTTATCCTGCGTTTGCAGCAGCGCCAGCTCGGCTTCATGCAGGCCGTCCAGCAACGGGCGGCAATATTGATAATACAGCTGGCCCTGTTCGGTCAGGCTGACTTTGCGCGTGGTGCGATGAAGTAAGCGGGCCGCCAGCCTTTGTTCCAGTGCGCTGATCTGCCGGCTGACCTGCGCCACCGAGATTTCCAGCTTATGCGCGGTCAGCGTAAAGCTCTGCGTTTCCGCCACACTGATAAATTCAACGATTCCCTGCCATTGCATGGTCTGTGTCATGGTCACTTCCGGTCTGCTGTTGCTCTGATTATTGCATACAAGTAATAATATCTTTCTATTTTTGCCGATTATCTGTGATTGGGTAATGGTTAGAATGGTTGCAATTCATTAATAAGGAAATCGCCATGAAAATGCTTAAAACACGCGCCGCTGTTGCCTGGGGACCCAATCAGCCACTGGTGATTGAGGAGCTGGATTTAATGCCGCCACAGCATGGCGAGGTTTTAGTGCGGATTGTGGCCAGCGGGGTTTGCCATACCGATGCCTATACCTTATCGGGTAAAGATTCCGAAGGCGTGTTCCCGGTGGTGCTGGGGCATGAAGGGGCCGGCGTGGTGGAAGCCATTGGTGAAGGCGTGACCAGTGTGGCGGTGGGGGATCATGTGATTCCGCTGTATACGCCGGAATGTGGTGAGTGCAAATTCTGCCTGTCAGGTAAAACCAATCTTTGTCAGAAAATTCGTTCCACCCAGGGCCGTGGTGTGATGCCCGATGGCACAACGCGTTTTTATAAAGATGGCCAGCCGATTTATCACTATATGGGCACATCCACTTTCTCTGAATACACCGTGCTGCCAGAAATTTCGCTGGCGGTGATTAATAAAGAAGCGCCTTTAGAAGAAGTTTGCCTGCTGGGCTGTGGCGTAACCACCGGCATGGGCGCGGTGATCAATACCGCCAAGGTAAAGGCCGGCGACACCGTGGCTATTTTTGGTCTGGGCGGGATTGGTTTGTCCGCCGTGATTGGAGCGCGAATGGCCGGAGCCAGCCGGATTATTGGGATTGATATCAATACCAGCAAATTTGAGCTGGCAAAACAGCTGGGTGCCACCGATGTGATTAATCCAAAAGACTTTGATAAGCCGATTCAGGATGTCATTGTTGAAATGACCGATGGCGGTGTGGATTTTTCTTTTGAATGTATTGGTAACGTGAATGTGATGCGCTCGGCACTGGAATGCTGCCATAAAGGCTGGGGCGAATCCGTGATTATTGGTGTGGCTGAAGCCGGGGCCGAAATCTCTACCCGGCCGTTTCAGCTGGTCACCGGTCGTGTCTGGCGTGGTTCAGCCTTTGGCGGCGTGCGCGGGCGCTCTGAATTACCCGGCTATGTGGATCGCTATATGAAGGGCGAATTTGCCTTGTCGGATTTTATTACCCATACCATGCCCTTAGAAGAGATCAATACGGCGTTTGATCTGATGCATGAAGGCAAATCCATCCGCTCGGTTATTCACTTTTAAATGGCTTAACCCCGGACGTCTGTCCCTCAGGCGTTTGGGGCTATGGTCAAGAGCCCCTGGAGGTTCCTATGTCACTCGAGTTGATCAGCAGTAACCGCAGTTTTGGTGGCTGGCATAAGCGCTATAAGCATCATTCGGCCAGCACGTCGTCAGAAATGACCTTTGCCGTGTATTTACCGCCCCAAACCGCAATGGGCGAAAAAGTGCCGGTGCTGTACTGGTTGTCCGGCCTGACCTGCAACGATGAAAATTTTTCCACCAAGGCCGGAGCCCAGCGGGTGGCCGCAGAATTGGGTATCGCTCTGGTGATCCCGGATACCAGCCCTCGTGGCAGCAGCGTTGGCGATGCCGGGCGCTATGATCTGGGCCAGGGGGCCTCTTTTTATGTGAATGCCACCGAAGCCCCATGGCAGGCGCATTACCAGATGTATGACTACATCGTGACCGAACTGCCGGCCCTGATTGCGGCGCATTTTCCGGTAACCGGGAAAAAAGCCATCAGCGGGCATTCTATGGGCGGACATGGTGCCTTAATGGTGGCTTTAAAAAACCCGCAAGCCTATTGCTCGGTTTCTGCCTTTGCTCCCATTGTGAATCCCGCTCAAGTGCCCTGGGGTGAAACGGCTTTCAGTGAATATCTGGGGGACGACAGAAAAACCTGGCTGGCGTATGACAGCTGCCATTTAATGGAGCATGCCAGCACCATGTTGCCGGTTTTGATCGATCAGGGCGATCAGGATTCATTTATGCCGCAGCAATTGCAGCCTGCTCTGCTGGAAAAAATAGCGCTGGCCCGGCAATGGCCTTTTACGCTGAATATCCGGCCAGGTTATGACCATAGCTATTACTTTATTGCCAGTTTTATTGAAGAGCACTTACGCTTTCATGCCAAAAATTTGGGTACGGAGTCAGATTGAATTCAGTATTGATTATTGAGATCACAAATCGTAGCGCTTGGGCTGCTATTTCCTCTTAGATCCGCCGATTGAGAATAAATAGGGTGCCGGCACCGGGGGTGACATTAACGGCAGGGGGGGAACGTATTCCGCACCAAGCCTTAAGCGGTGCCCAAGGGCACCCTACGCAAAACGGAACGAGGATTTCGTCAATTCAAATAGGGCACCGGCATCGGGGGCGACGTCAACGGCAGGGCGGGGGAACGTGTTCCGCACCAAGCCTTAAGCGGTGCCCAAGGGCACCCTACGCAAAACGGAACGAGGATTTCGTCAATTCAAATAGGGCACCGGCATCGGGGGCGACGTCAACGG
>JBOFGM010000555.1:0-8026 GCA_051649105.1 Iodobacter sp.
GGAATAACGGCGACGGGTGCCAAAATCAAAGAATATAAACGGCTGACGATGTAAGGGCTGCGCTGAAAACTGCTGCAATAAGGCCACCTTGGCCGCCAGCCTTGTGCGACCGGTTTGCAATGCCGCGGTCGCCGGAAACTGGCGGAAATACACTTCGTTCACAATCGCCAGCACATAGATTTCAAACAGCATGCAATGCAGCATGGGCCCTTTCAGACGGATCTCTAATTCGCCCGGGCGCGCCTCAGATTCGGCCACGGTAATAAAGCGCCGCTGCAGCTGAAATAAGCGCAGAAAATCAACAAAATCCGATTTAATAAAGCGCAGCCCCGCCAGATAATCCAGCTCCTCATTGCTAAAGCGCAAGCTGCACAAATGGTCCAGCTGAGCTTCAATTTCTGCTTTGCAATGCACCAGCGGAATTTCCGGGGTATTACGGCATTTAAAGGCATATTCAGAATGCGTTTGCGGCTGGTTGTGCAAGATTTCCTGCATCATGGTGAATTTATACAGGTCCGTATCCAGCAGGGATTCAATCACCGGGTTCAGCATAATGGCTTACCTTGTGTACTGACGGCCGTTTGCATACCGCGCGCCGTCATTTCTGCAATAAACTGGCGGCCCAGCGCCTCAAAGCCCGCGACCGGGCTGCTGCAATCGGTCAGTAATACCAGCTTACTGATGGCCGCCTCGCCCAGCACCACAGCCAGATCGCGCACCGTGCTGGCCACGCAATGCGATAAGGCTTCGCCGGCAATAAAAATCTGATCCGCTTCTGCCAGCCGGGCAATCCAGCGCTGATCCGGCAAGGTGGCAGGCTCTGCGGTATCCGGCACCTCGGCCTGAATGGCCGAATAATGTTCGGTGGCCGGATGGCTGCCCTTATGCACATAATGCACCGTTTTCAGCCTTTGCCGGCCCCACTGATTCAGCGCGGCCAATAAACCCGCCTCGACCGCCTGCCCCGGGCTGCCAATCAGGCAATGCTCCGGCCAGATCACCAGCTGATAGCGGCCCCGCTCTGCCAGCGAAGTAACATAAGCCAGGCTTGCCGCTTGCTGTGCCGGATCCCTTGCCCGCCATACTCCGCCAGCCACATCAGCGGCGGTAATCAGGGTAAAGGGAGCCGGAGACTCACCGGACGGGTTTTGCCACCATACCGGATGCGCAATATCCAGCGGATGGTGGGAATCCAGCGATACATGAATCTCAGAAAACTGCCGGCCATAGCGCTCAATCAGCGCGGCCACACGCTGCAAATCGGCAATGGCGCCAGGCACCGGCAGCGCGGCACCGGCAAGATCACAAAAATCATTTTGCGGATCAATGATGAGTAATTGAATATCGGGCTGGCGGCTCATAGCAGGCTCCAACTGAGTGGGTATGAACAGCATCATGGCAGACTTATTTTCAAAATGCAACTAAGTAGATTTGCTTAATAAAAAATACAACAACCTGCCAATCACATTATTTAAGCCACAAAAGGCCGTTTGTAAAAACTGCTTCTTGCATCAATGCTTAGCTTAGTTCTATTATGCCAATAACAAAAAGGGAACTAAATGGAGTCTGCTTTGATTGTCACCGTTGATGTGGTGTTGTTTACCTTAAGCGGCGACAGGCTGAAAATTGCCTTGTTACGCCGCGAGCGGGAACCCTATGCCAATCAGCTGGCTCTGCCCGGTGGCTATATTCATCCCGAAGAAGATAAAGACAGCCTGGCCGCTGCCGAACGGATGCTGCGCCAGAAAACCGGGATTCAATCGCCCTATCTGGAGCAGTTATTTACCTTTACCGGTGGTGTGCGCGATCCGCGCGGCTGGTCAGCCAGTATTGCTTATTATGCTTTAGTGCATGAAAGCAGCCTGGTTGCAGGGGATGCCTACCCGTTTGAGCTGTACCCGGCCGATCAGCTGCCCGATCTGCCTTTTGATCATAACCGGATTACCGAATATGCCCTGAAGCGCTTACGGGATAAATCCACCTATTCTTCACTGCCCTGCCATCTGCTGCCGCCGCTCTTTACCCTGTCCGAATTGCAGCATACCTATGAGCAGATTTTAGGCAGCCCGCTGGATAAAAGCGTCTTTCGGCGCAAACTCAATGAAATGGATTTTTTAGAAGCCGCACCCAATGAGGTAAGGCAGGGAAAACACCGGCCGGCGCAGCTGTATCGCCTGCGCCCGGCAGCCAGACTGACGATATTTAGTAAAACAGTCTGAACCAGGTCAGGATTCGCGGGACTTAATGATTAA
The DNA here is from genome assembly GCA_051649105.1 of Iodobacter sp. Taxonomy (GTDB): domain Bacteria; phylum Pseudomonadota; class Gammaproteobacteria; order Burkholderiales; family Chitinibacteraceae; genus Iodobacter. The sequence continues at coordinate 2,253 of JBOFGM010000555.1, forward strand.
ATCCCGCAAGATATCCAGGTCATCACTGGACAGACCAAAATGAGCCAGCGCCCGTTTAAAATGCGCGGCCCCCACTTCCATATCAGGTTCACAATCCATTTCCTGAGATAAATACTCAGCAATCTGGGAAACCGCGATCAGCGAAACGGCCGCACTGGATAAAACATGATCCGGCAGATCATAGAGATCCGGCTCATGGTGGAAACGAACCGCTTGCACAACCAAGGCGGGTAAACCCCAGTTATGCACCAGCAAGGCACCAATAATCGGATGAGTACATGGAAAATAAGTGTCTTCTGCCGTAATCAGCTGCTGACCGGTACGGCGGCAGTTGTCCATCACCTGGGCATATTCGGGATAGCGCGTTAACATTAATGGCAGGCCGACGTCATGAAACAGCGCATAGGTATAGGCCACATCCGGAGCCACCCCAAACTGGCGCCGCGCCATTAAGCCAACAGCCTGCGCCATGGCCGAGGTTTTACTCCAGAAGGTTTCAATAAAGGCCGATGGCGCGCCTTTCATTGAGGCTTTTAAAGCGGACGCCACCACCACACAATTAATATTACGCGTACCGATCCGCTCTAAGGCCTGGAGCAGGCTGCTGGTTTGCTGCCCCACACGAAATAAAGGGGAATTGGCCAGCTTAAGTGCCACCGCCACCATGCCCGGGTCTGCCGACATAGACTGAGCCAGCTTGCGAATATCCGGATCCTCTTTTTGCAGCTCAGCCATCACCTCTGCCACAATCGCCGGGCAGGAGGGAATCGCGATATTGGCTAATACTTTTTCGATTTGCTCGTTGGAGAGTTCAATATTTGAAAGCTGACCATCAGTTTGCATACACACCTTTTCACGTCACGCAGAGGTGACGCTTCTCCATAACCATAGGACAAATCCTTACTCTCCGAATGGTTATTCGATGTGCAGCAATTTGCTGGATAAAAATTTAAATGGGCGCAAAGCGCATGCCAGCTTCTTATCTCAGTGAGATGGCAGAACCGCTTTGACAGAAAAGGAGCAAAAGACAAGGTAATACGGCTAACAGATGACTGACCGCCGTTTAAATGCGGCCCGATTTAAATCCATACGGGCATGGCTAATCAGCCCTATGAGTGATCACTGAACAGAGAATTACCCCGTAAATAACCGCAGATGACCATATATTCCGGCCGGCGCAGCGGTATCGCCTGCGCCCGCGTGATTAAACAGTCTGAATCAAAGGTCAGGATTCGCGGGATTTTATAATTAAGTCCCGCAGGATATCCAGATCATCATTGGCAATACCAAAATGGGCCAGCGCCCTTTTAAAATGCTCTTCGCCCACTTCCAGATCAGGCTCGCAATCCATTTCATGCGATAAATACTCGGTGATATGTGAAACCGCAATCAGCGAAACGGCGCCGCCGGGTAAAGTATGATCAGGTAAATCGTAAACATCCGGCTCATGGTGAAAGCGAATCGCCTGCCCGACTATGGCCGGTAATCCCCAGTTACGCACCAGCAAAGCGCCAATAATCGGATGAGTACAGGGAAAATAAGTGCTTTCTGCGGTGATCAGCATTTGACCGGTACGGCGGCAGCTGTCCATCACCTGCACATATTCCGGATAGCGCATCAGCATTAATGGCTGACCGGCATTATGAAACAGCGCATAGGTATAGGCCGCATCCGGGGCCACCCCATACTGGCGCCGGGCAATTAAGCCGGCAGCCAGCGCCATGGCCGAGGTTTTACTCCAGAAGGTTTCAATAAAGGCCGATGGCACGCCTTTCATTGAGGTTTTTAAAGCCGACGCCACCACCACACAATTAATATTCCGTGTGCCAATCCGCCCCAGCGCCTGAAGCAGGCTGCTGGTTTGCTCGCCCACACGAAATAAAGGGGAATTGGCCAGCTTGAGTGCCACTGCCACCATACCCGGGTCTGCCGACATTGAATGGGCCAGCTTGCGGATATCCGGATCATCTTTTTGCAGCTCGGCCATCACCTCGGCAACAATAGCCGGACAGGAGGGAATCGCAATATTGACTAATACTTTTTCGATTTGCTCATCGGAGAGTTCAAAATTCGAAACTTGACCATCTTTTAGCATACATAAGCCTCTTCATATCACTTTGGCATTGAGCGTTTTTATAATAGGCCAAATGCCGCTGGTCTGAAGAGATAAGTGCGGAGATAAGTGCGATACCCGATCATTCCCCCGGGAAGCCCCCTTTAAGGCCTGTCTTCCCGCATCAGGGTCAGACCAGCCTTTGCAGTAAATCAGAAGGCGCAATATATAAAGTAGTGCGGCCATCTTTGGTGGGCAACAAGAGCTTAAATCCGGCCAGCTTGTTTAAATAGGTTCTGGCAGAATTATCTGAAATACCATAGTCACTGGAGACTTCTTTAACCGAGAAATACCGCCCCGGCGATTTAGTGGCCTTTTTAATAATGTCTTTCTGAACAAATTTAAGTTCATGGCTGAATCTTGAGTTCTCCAGTAATTCCACTACCTGATTAAATTCCTGCGTTTTCTCTTGCAGATAGGATTTAAGATCATCAAATGATTTGATAATAATATCCAGCTGAAAATCAATAAAATAAGTTAAATCATTCTGATCTGTTTCAGTATATAAATAAGACAAACCATATTCCTTAGGGCTGTCTTTCAGTAATTTACTGATAGAAATATATTTAAATAAATCATATTCTTTTTTCAGCATAAACCAGTAGAACAAGGCCCGGGCAGTCCGGCCATTACCATCTCTGAACGGATGCTCAAAACCCAGCATAAAATGCAGAATAATAGCTTTGACCACCGGGGCAATAAAATCACTGCCGTTAATCCCGGAATGGTCGCCATTAGCAAAATCGCATAATGCCTGCAAACGTTCCGGAATTAATTCATGCCGTGGCGGCTGATGGGCAATCCCACCGCTGCCGTCTTCCACATAGATATCATCCGTATCCCGGAAATGCCCTGGCACCACATTGTTTTCGGTGGTGCCCAATGTTGCCAGCCGGTGAAACTCTAAAATCAAATCCACGGTAAGCGGCTGTTTGCCGGCTTTCTCGGCGTGTTTAAGCAGAAAGAAATTATTTAAAATCATTCTTTCGTCTTCATTCACCGGCAATCTTTCGTCTTCCAGCATTTTTTTGGCCACGGCCCGGGTGGTGGCCGCCCCTTCCAGCTGAGCACTGCTGATGGCTTCTTCCATAATCAAGGAAGACACCAGAAATTTGGCCTGAATTTGCTGCGATGCCGCCATCCCTGCCACCACCGCCACACTGCCACCGGCAATTTTAATCACCTGATGCAATTTGGCTTCAATGGAATTGGGCGTGCAATAGCTGAAGTTTTCCCCCGCCGGATCCGTTAAATCCACTTCTTTCATCTGCATAAAACGCTGAAACTTAACCGCAAACCAGATATTTTGCGCTTCAGCCTGCGGCACCCGCCATTTCAGCTGGCTCCAGTGCAGATAGCGGCCTTTGCTGTCGGTGAGATCATGCAGGGGTAAATACTTTTGAATCTGAGGAAAATCAACCTTAACCAGATCAAACCTGGGTGCTCTTTCTACTCTGGCCTTGGCCATAATCTCAAATCCAATAATTTGCGTTAATGAATCGGATCATGCCATAAACCCGCTTAAAGTCAATCCACCGGGATGAATGCCTGCCGGCAACAGGCAATGAGGCGCAGGGTAATAACGGCTTTACCACTCCGCCCTGACCCGGATGCCCCCTTGCATGGATGCAGGCGAATGGCAAAGTGCCGGATCGCGCTTGCAAGCGTCAAAAAAACCAAGCCCGTTTGCGCCGGCTATTACTTAATAGTTATCAGAACCGGGGCAAAAATAACTTAAAATCAGCCATGGTTTAAATAAAAGCAAAACTGTTTTCTTCGTATCGTGATCCGGCAGGCATCAGCCCCTGCCAAGATCATCTGCCCTGTCTGAGCCGCTATGCTTTAAGAATCAGATCTGGCTTACCGGATACAGGCACTCTGCCCATCACCCCAAATATATAACCGGCTGAAGGCCTCTTTCGGATATCACTGAATGCTTGAAGTTATTAATCTGGAATGTATCCGTGGCGAGCGCCGTTTATTTTCCGGCATCCATTGCCAGCTGCAAAGCGGCGAGCTGCTGTATTTACAAGGCACCAATGGCTCTGGCAAAACCAGCCTGCTGTCTGTGATTTGCGGGCTGACTCAGGCAGCGGCAGGAGAAGTGCGCTGGCGCGGCGAATCGATTTTTCGCCAGGAGTACCGGGAAGAGCTCTGCTATCTGGGGCATTTAAACGCCATTAAAGAAGAATTCACCCCACTGGAAAACCTGCTGATTTCAGCCAGGCTCAGCAACCAGCCCCTGACCGAAGACCAGGCGCTGGATGCCCTTGATTTTATCGGGCTGGCGGGCCGGGCCGATTTAGCCTGCCGCTATCTGTCACAAGGGCAAAAACGCCGGGTGGCACTGGCGCGTCTGGTGCATGAAAAACGGGCACTCTGGGTGCTGGATGAGCCTTATGTGGCACTGGATACGGCCGGCGTGGAACGAGTGGCAGGATTAATCGGCCGGCATTTACAACAAGGCGGCCTGGTGGTGCTGACCACTCATCAAAAAGTGGCCATACCTCAGGCGGTGATCCGCGAGCTGTGGCTGTCAGAGATCCCGTCAGCAGAGCAGACCGCCAGTGGGAAGCCTGACCCATGCTGACACTCATCCATCATATTATTGTCCGGGATTTACAGCTTTCCTTAAGACGCCAGTCTGATCTGGTTTCCACCCTGTTTTTCTTTATTATTGTGGTCAGTCTTTTCCCGCTGGGGGTCGGGCCGGAACCGGAACTGCTGCGCAAACTGGCGCCTGGCGTGCTGTGGGTTGCGGCGCTGCTGGCCACCATGCTGTCCCTGCCCCGCTTATTTGCCGATGACCACCGGGACGGCACTTTAGAGCAGCTCGCTTTGTCCCCTCAGCCACTGGGGCTGATTGTGCTGGGCAAGGTGATTGCTCACTGGCTGGTTTCCGGCCTGCCGCTCACCCTGCTGGCCCCGGTACTGGGCATTCAGTTTGGTTTAAGCGGGGATGCACTCTGGATTCTGACTCTGGCTTTACTGATGGGCACACCGGCTCTTTCTGGTATCGGTGCCATCGGTGCCGCGCTGACCTTAGGTGTGCGCGGGGGCGGTGTGCTTTTATCTTTGCTGGTGTTACCGCTTTATATTCCCGTGCTGATTTTTGGCGCGGGAGCGGTCGATGCAGCAGTCAGCGGCATGGGGGCAGAAGCCCATTTATCACTGCTTGCCGCGCTGGCGCTGGCGAGTGTTTTTTTTGCGCCGTGGGCCACTGCGGCGGCTTTACGAATTTCACTGGAATAAACCGGCTATGAATCACCGTTGGATTAATTGGTTTAAATTTGCCAGCCCACCCAATTTTTATCGGCTGGCAGGCAGGCTGATCCCGCTTTTTTGGATCCTGGCCCTGCTGTTTGCCCTGGTCGGGCTGACCATTGGCTTTTTAATTGCCCCGACCGATGCCCAGCAGGGAGAGGGCTACCGCATTATTTTTCTGCATGTACCCGCGTCCTGGATGTCGATGTTTATCTATCTGGTGATCGCCTTCTGGTCGGCCATCGGGCTGGCTTATAACACCCGCTTATCCGGCATGATGGCATCCGCACTGGCCCCCACCGGGGCGATGTTTACCTTTTTATCCCTGTGGACCGGCGCTTTATGGGGCAAACCCATGTGGGGTACCTGGTGGGTCTGGGATGCCCGCCTGACTTCC
>JBOFGM010000556.1:0-7104 GCA_051649105.1 Iodobacter sp.
CACCCTGCACCCGATCTATGTCTGTATTGAAGAAGACAATATTCCCGGCGCAATCGCTGCCGCCCGAGGACTGCTGGCCAAACCCGAAGTCCCCTATAAATCGGATCTGCTGCGGCTGCTCTCTACCCTGCTGCTGGAAAGTAATCAGCTGGAGGAGGCCAGAATACTGTTTGAAGAAATCCTCTCCAGCCGCCTGATCCCCTGGGCCAAACTAGGTCTGGCCAAGGTTTACAATAAACAGGGCAATAAAACAAAAGCGGATGAACTGCTGCAGTCTTCCATTATTCAGCACAGCCAATATGTCGATGCCTATGAAGAACTCGCCAATATGTATATGAGCGACGGGCGGCTGGATGAAGCCATGGCAATATTTGATAAGTGTCTGGCCATTACACCAAACAATATTACCCGGCTGCAAAAGGCCGGCAATTTAGCCAATATGCTGGGTGACAGCGCCAAAGCCAAACAATTATTAGGCCGGGCCGTGGTTTGCGGCGGCAACTCATCGGCCCTGTCAGCCAATACCGTCTTGCAGCTGGCCTTAGCGGCAAAACGGGAAGATGATCTTGGCGACGCAGAAAAATATCTGAAAATGGCTCAAGAGCTGGCGCGCAAAGACAGCTCGGTGCAAAACACGGTCTGTGCTCAGCTGGCTTCCGCTATTTTCAGCGGGCAAACCGATACACTGGGGTTGATTGAAGCGGCGATTATTCACCGGGATTTCACCATGGAGCTGGCCATCAGCTTTATTATGACCGCCAATCTGATAGCACCTCCCTCCAGTGACAATGAAACTGCCCAGGAGAGTGCGCCGCCCTACCGCTGGCTGGCAGCGATTGCCAAGCGCTTTGTCACTACAAAGAATATGTCCGGCATTTTAGAAAGCACCGCCAACCACCGCCCGGTCTGGCAGCATTTTATTCAAAAAACTGGTCAGGATATTGCCGATATGAACAATGCCGGCGTACAGCTTATGCTCAAGTCCCGGCTGGAAGAAGCGGTGGCCCTCCTGGTGCCGGAAGCCCAGAGCACCCATAACTCCCGGGTCACACTCTCGGCAGCACATGCCAGCATCAAATATTTAAAAACCGGCGAGCCAGAGGCTAAAACCCGGCAAAGCCTGCTGAAAACAGCCAGCGAATTAATCGACCGCTTAAAAGGCAATGTTGAAGACAGTATTTTCCTTAGCCTGAGCAACGATCTGGATGTCTTGATCACTCCTGTGCCTGCCAAAGCAGAGGACAAAAAAACCACAACAGAGCAGACGGATGATTAAACTTGTTTATCAATGTCTATATAATATAAACATGTCTTTTTATTATAAACAAAGGTAAACATGAGCGAGAACACCGGGCCGGACTGGCACTTTCAAAGGCCGGAACTGGCTGATTTCTACCTGAAAAGTTTTGCGCTTAAGCTCAGCAACAGCCGCGCCCTGTTTGCCCGCCGGCGCATGGGGAAAACCGAGTTTCTGCTGCAAGATCTCGCCCCGGCGGCTGCAAAGCAAGGCTACCGGGTGGTTTATATTAATCTGTGGGAATGCCGGGACAATACCAGCGAGGGCGTTGCCACCACCGTGACCGCTGCACTGCAAAGCAGCCTGATGGACCGGATTAAAAGAATCAGCAAAATAAGCAGCATTAAGCTCAATGCCAAAATGCCACTGGCCGAAGGTAGTCTGGAAACCCGCTTTGACGCCGACCCCGCCAGCGCCGGCCAGATGGCAAAAATGTGGCAGGAAATCGACCGCTGCCCCGAAATCATTTTATTACTGATCGATGAAGCGCAGATTCTGGCCAGCAGCAGCAATAATCACCTGGCAGCGTCACTGCGGGCAGGCCTTGATGTGCGCAAACATAAAGTCCGCGTTATTTTCACCGGCAGCAGCGAACACACTTTGCGGGATATGTTTGCCAAATCCAATCAGCCCTTTTATAACTGGGCCCCCGTTGAGCCCTTCCCTTTACTGGACAATCTGTTTGTGCGCCATATGATTGCCGTCAGCAATCATATTCTGGATCAGAGTTATCACCTGAGCGAAGAAGAAGGCATTGAAGCATTTACTCAACTGAAACAAACCCCGGAATTATTTCGCCGCTTTCTGGAAGAATATCTGATTCGCCCCTTTCATGGCCGCAAAGCCGCAATTGACCGTGCCGTAGCCAAAACTTATTCTGACCAGGGGTTTGAAGGGCTGTGGAATGACTTGCTGCCGGTGGATCAGGCCATTTTGCAATATATTGCCGCCCGCCATGAAGGCCTGAGCAGCAAGGCGACCCGCCAGCAACTGGGGGAGCAGCTGGGCACCGGCCCGCTGGCGCATCACACGGTCAACAATGCCCTGGCCAGATTATTTGAAAAACAACATTTATCCAGAGAAGAGCGCGGCGTCTATCGCTTTGAAGATGATCATTTTGAAGAATGGATCCTGCTGGAGCATCCTTTTTTGTGAAATACAAGGGGCAAGGCTCTGCACCGCAAACAGCACTCACTTTGCCTTACAAACTCTGCACCTGCCCTTTAAATCGCACCCGGGATCAAAATAACTAATAAATCATTAAAAATGGGAAACCCATTTAATCAGCATCTGCACAGTATTATAAAAATATTAATAGCTATGATGATAAATAACCTAATATTCATTTGAATAACAAATGACACTCATTGTGCCATTCAGAATAATTTCAACCCTATGCTGCGGGGCAAACAATGTCATTACGTCTGCGTTTAATTATCATGAGCACTCTCGGGGTGATTGCCGTTCTGATCATCAGTATCACCGGGCTTAATGGCATTTATCAGGCCAATCAGACCATGAATGGCATTTACCTGGATCGTGTGGTCCCGCTGCGCGACTTAAAAATCGTAGCTGATCTCTACGCCGTTAATATTGTGGACACCAGCCATAAAGTACGTAATGGCAGCATGAAGGCAGAACAGGGAGCGGCCCTGATTAAAACCGCAGAAGAAGGCATCAGCAAGGCCTGGGGTAACTATATGGCCAGCAAGATGGATGCCTCGGAAAGCGCTCTGGCGCAGGAAAACCAAAAAAGGATGCAGCTGGCAAGCAGCGTCAGCAGCAAACTGAAACAAGCCATGCTGGCATCAGACAGCGCCGCTCTGGATCAGTTAGTCGTGCATGAGATGTATCCTGCGATTGAGCCGGTCTCAGATAAAATTGCCGAGCTGATCACGCTGCAGCTGGATGTGGCCAAACAAGATCATGTCAACTCTGAAAAAGCCTATGCAGCAACCCGGCTGTACAATATTTTGCTGGTGCTCGGCATCACTCTCGCCCTGCTTGCCTTTTCCACATGGCTGATCCGTGATATTACCCATGCGGTACAGAGTGCCAGCCAGTTTGCCACAATCATCGCCGGCGGAGATTTAAGCCAAGCCAAACCCAAAGCCAGCAAAGATGAGCTGGGGGCCTTGCTCGACACCCTCGGTGCCATGCAAAGCAGCCTGAGAAGTGCCATCCATGATATCGCCCTGAGCTCAGAAGCCATTGGCAGCGCCTCCAATGAACTCAGCCTTGGCAGCAAGCAAACCTCCAGCGCCATTGATTTACAAAATCAGGCCTCTGCCTCCCTGGCCGCATCGGTCGAAGAAATGACGGTCAGTGTCTCCATCATTACCGACAACTCGGTCGAAGTCAGCAGCGCAACCAATATTGCCCTGCAAGCCACACAAGACAGCGGCAAAGTGATTCAGTCCACTCAGGCCGCATTAAATAAAATGAGCGGCACGATAGAATCCGCTTCGCAACATATTCTGGAGCTGCAAGACCGCTCACAATCGGTCGGACAAATTGCCAGTGTGATCCGCGATATTGCAGATCAGACCAATTTACTGGCGCTGAACGCCGCCATTGAAGCGGCCCGGGCAGGGGAAATGGGCCGGGGATTTGCCGTCGTTGCCGATGAGGTAAGAAAACTGGCCGAGCGGACCACGCAATCCACCTTTGAAATCAACAACACCATTAAGTCTATCCAGACCGGCACGGCAGAAGCGGCCACCATGATGAATCAGGCGCTCGATGAGGTGCAGCAAGGCGTGCTGCATGCCGGCGCTGTGGCAGAATCCGTGGATAACAGCCATAACGCCGCCCGGTCGGTACACTCCTCGATCCATGCTATTGCCGAATCCCTGCGCGAACAGCGCCAGGTGTGCGATCTGATCAGCCAGAATATTGAGCGGATTGCACAGGCCAGCGAGGAAAACAATATTTCAGTACAAACCAATGCCGATACCGCCATGATGCTGGATCAGCAGGCGCTGAACTTAAAGAAGGTGGTCGCGCGGTTTAATTTATAAGCGGCTTATTCATGCGGGTTGGCGATATCCAGCAAAACAGGATTGAGCACCCGCACCGCTTCAGCGGCATCGAGACTGACCAGAAAGCCACGTTTACCGCCATTAATATAGATGGTGCCCATATTGGCAATGGTGTCTTGCATATAAACCGGCATGGCGCGCTTTGTGCCAAAGGGTGAGGTTCCGCCAACCATATAACCGGAATGGCGGTTCGCCACTTCCGGCTGACAAGGCACAATATGTTTAACTTTGATATGCCGGGCCAGATTTTTAGTTGAAACCTCGCAATCCCCATGCATCAGAACAATCATGGGTTGCTTTTTTTCATCTTCCATAATCAGCGTTTTAATTACGGCATGTTCATCCACGCCCAGCTCCCGGGCCGATACGGCCGTGCCGCCTTTTTCCTCATAGCCATATAAACATTCGGCATAGGCCACCTTGTGCTGGCGCAGGCAGCGAATCGCCTGCGTGACAGGAATTTTCTCACTCATAACCATCCTCAATTCTATTGGTTTACAATACCCGACTAAATCACTCAAGCTTAGGGCGTCACTCCCATGCTCACCTTCGATCAAATCTTGCTGACCCCGCGCTTTGGCCGTCTGCCGGGACATTTTTACTCCCGCATTCAACCCACGCCTCTGCCAGAGCCCCATCTGATTGCCTGGAACAGCGCACTGGCCGCCGAAATGGGACTCGCCGCTGATGCGGCCGCTCACCCCTGCCTTGCCGAATATCTGTGCGGCAATCTGCTGCCTGCTGGCAGTGAACCGCTGGCCAGCGTCTATTCCGGCCATCAGTTTGGCGTCAATGCCGGGCAGCTGGGTGATGGCCGGGCTATTTTAATCGGCGAATACCAGACTGCAAACGGTCATTTTTGGGAAATGCAGCTGAAAGGGGCCGGCCCCACCCCTTATTCACGCCGTGCAGACGGCCGCGCTGTGCTTCGATCGTCCATTCGTGAATATCTGTGCTCTGAAGCCATGCACGGACTGGGCATCCCCACAACGCGTGCACTGGGGATCGCCGGTTCCCCGCAGGGTGTATGGCGGGAAGAGCTGGAAACCGCCGCCGTGGTTTTACGCACCGCCCCAAGCTTTGTCCGCTTCGGGCATTTTGAGCATTACGCCAAGGATAAAGAATCACTGCAGGATCTGGCCGACTGGGTGATACAGCACCACTACCCGGAATGCGCCAGCGCCGGCAAACCTTATCTGGCCCTGCTGGAACAGGTGATTGAACGTACCGCACAGACCATTGCACAGTGGCAGGCGGCCGGCTTTTGCCATGGGGTGATGAATTCCGACAATATGAGCATCCTGGGGCTGACACTGGATTATGGCCCCTTTGGTTTTATGGATGGCTTTAACGCCGGTCATATTTGTAATCATTCAGATGACAGCGGCCGCTATGCCTACCGCCAGCAACCCCAATGCGGCTTATGGAATTTGCATTATCTGGCACAAGCCATGCTGCCTTTGCTGGATAAAGACGACGCTTTACAGGCGCTGCAACAATATCAGTCTCATTTTGAAACCTTCTTTGCCGATTTACTAAGGCAAAAACTGGGCTTTCTGACATGGCAAGACAGTGACTGGAATCTGGTGACCCAACTGTTCCAGCTGATGCATGATTCACGCTGCGACTGGACCTGGTTTTGGCGCAAATTATCGGTAATGGATAAAAAGCTGCGCGATCAATTCCAAAACCGTGGTGCTTTTGATGCCTGGCTCGCCGATTATCAGATTCGGCTGGGAAGCGAAATACATGATCCTGCCAGGAGAATTGCGGCCATGAACCGGATTAATCCTAAATACATTTTACGTAACCATCTGGCCGAGATTGCGATCCGCAAAGCACAGGACGAAGGAGATTTTAGTGAAATCAGACACTTACAAGCCTGCCTGATGCATCCTTTTGATGAGCAGAGCGAATATGAACACTACGCCGCACTGCCGCCGGAATGGGCAGCACAAATCGGCGTCTCTTGCTCTTCATAAGCAAGGTGAATAATTTGCGGGAAACAATCTCTGCAATATTATGGAAATCAAAACAGAGTAGGGGCTTTTTGGGGCATAATCTCGCGGTCATCACTCATCCTCCCCTACCATGCCCGATATTTTTAGTGGCCTTGACTACGGCGTAGCAATCAGCCTGGTCCTGGCCCTTGGCTTTGTACTTACGTACGAATTTATTAATGGCTTTCACGACACGGCAAATGCTGTGGCAACCGTGATCTATACCAAGGCCATGCCGCCTAATCTGGCAGTCATTGCTTCAGGCATCTGTAATTTCTTTGGTGTTATTTTAGGCGGTCTGGGCGTCGCCTATGCGATTGTGCATTTATTGCCGGTTGAATTATTACTGAATGTCGGTTCCGGACAAGGGCTGATTATGGTTTTTGCCCTGCTGGCTGCTGCGATTATCTGGAACTTAGGCACCTGGTATCTGGGTCTGCCGGCATCCAGCTCCCATACGCTGATTGGCTCGATTCTGGGCGTGGGGATTGCTAATGCATGGATGACCGATATTCCGTTGCTAAAAGGGATCAACACCCAAAAAGCCATCGATATTATGCTGTCGCTGATTATTTCGCCGACAGTCGGCCTGGTTGTGGCCGGCGGCCTGCTGCTGGTTCTGAAAAAGACCCGGCCCCTGTCCCGTATGCACAACACTCCGGATGAGCGCAAAGCGCTGGACGGTAAAAAACATCCGCCATTCTGGACCCGCGTGGCACTGATCGGCTCAGCCATGGGGATCAGCTTTGCTCATGGCTCCAATGAT
>JBOFGM010000557.1:0-3222 GCA_051649105.1 Iodobacter sp.
TCACGGGCTTCCCCTGCCACCACAAACCACAGCATATGCATAATCAGCAATACAACCGGCAGCAGCATTTTTGGCTGGGTCAGCTGATGGCGGTTAGCCCACAGCGCCCAGATTCCTAAGGGCAAGGCCGGCCAGGCAAACCACAGGGCAATAGAAAAGAAAAAACCAAAGGCATGAAAGGCATTAAACGTTGCAAAGCCACCAAAGGGCCCCAGAGCGTAGCGATTCAGCCATAAATCAAACACAGGGCGGGCATGCTGGTAGAGGTCAATCGGCCAGATCGCCCCCAGCGGCACGGCAATCACCAGCGCCGAAAGCAGGCTGACGCAAAAAGAAGTGCTGCGCCAGGGTTTAAATAAGAATAAGACCAGAGCAGATGTCAGGGCCAGAATAAATTCGGCCCAGTTTCCGCCCAGCAATAGCAACAACCAGGCCACACCCAGAATTAAGCCCGCCCGCAGAGGCTGGCGTAAGGCATAGGCCAGCGCATAGATATGCCAGGCAAAACCCGCCATCACCAGTACCTGCGGGGATAAATGATGGCCCCAGATAATCAGGCCAATACAACCAATCAGCGTAATCACGGCAACGCGGCCAAAACGCCGGCCATATAATTCGCGTCCTGCCAGCCCCACGCCCCACAGGGTCAGCGCCATCCAGATACCGGTGACCAGGCGGGCGGCATCATGAACGGCCATACCCAGCTGATGCAATGGCCAGGCCAGCAAGGCCGCGCTCCAGTAATACAGCGGGGCATGCTCTAAATAGGGCTGACCGGCAAATTGCGGCACCGACCAATAAGCGCCTTGCATAAAGCGCTGAATCACGGCCGCGGTTTCAACCTCATCGGGCTTCCATGGATCATGGCCAACCAAACCCGGCAGCAGCCAGACCAGACAAAGCAGCAAAAGCAACCAGGGTTTTTCTGTGCCGGCAGGCAGCGCCTCGCGCTCGGCCGGTGGAATATAAGTCAACATGGTATTTATCCAGGACCCGGGCGGAAATCATCACGCCATCAGCATACTGCCGGATCTGTAAAAGTGAGCCCGTGCTTCTTCGGAAACAAAAAAGGCAGCACAAGGCTGCCTTTTTCAGATACTGCAGGGGAGTAATTATTCCTTGCTGCCGTACATGCTGTATTTCTGACGGAACTTATCGATACGACCGGCAGTGTCCACGATCTTTTGTTTGCCAGTGTAGAATGGGTGCGATTCGGAAGAAATATCCAGCTTAACCAGCGGGTACTCTTTACCGTCAGTCCAAACGATAGTTTGTTTAGCGGTCAGAGTAGAGCGGCTCATAAACTTGAAATCAGCCGAAGTGTCATGGAATACAACTTCTTTGTATTCTGGGTGAATGCCATCTTTCATTTTACTTCCCTTTACTATGTAGCGTGCTGGGGTTGTGCCAACACTAGCTATAAAAACGAGATGATCGCACAAAAGTGCGATCCAAACAAGCTCTGAGATTACCGGCGCATTGAATCAAAGAAATCCATATTATTTTTGGTGCCTTTGATTTTATCCAGCAGGAATTCCATCGCATCCAGATCATCCATTGGATAAAGTAATTTGCGCAGAACCCAGATCTTTTGCAATTGATCCTGCTGAATCAGCAATTCTTCACGGCGCGTACCGGAGCGGTTTACATTCAATGCCGGATAAGTGCGCTTTTCAGCCATACGACGATCAAGGTGGATTTCATTATTACCCGTACCCTTGAATTCTTCGTAAATCACATCATCCATACGGCTACCGGTATCAATCAGCGCCGTGGCAATAATAGTCAGGCTGCCGCCCTCTTCAATATTGCGGGCCGCACCAAAGAAACGTTTAGGCCGTTGTAAGGCATTGGCATCCACACCACCGGTCAGTACCTTGCCTGAAGCAGGCACAACGGTATTGTAGGCGCGGGCCAGACGGGTAATCGAATCCAGCAGAATCACCACATCTTTTTTATGCTCTACCAGGCGTTTGGCCTTTTCGATCACCATTTCGGCCACTTGCACGTGACGCGTTGCCGGCTCATCAAAAGTGGAAGAAACCACTTCGCCCTTCACGGAGCGTTGCATTTCGGTTACTTCTTCCGGGCGCTCGTCGATCAGCAGCACAATCAGCATCACTTCAGGGTGATTAGCGCTGATGGCATGGGCAATATGCTGCAACATCACCGTTTTACCGGTTTTAGGCGGCGCAACTAACAGTGCGCGCTGGCCCTTACCAATAGGCGCGATCAAATCAATGATACGGCCGGTGACATTTTCTTCAGCGCGGATATCACGCTCAAGATGCAGACGCTTATTCGGAAATAACGGTGTTAAGTTTTCGAATAAGATTTTATGTTTGGCGTTTTCCGGTGATTCGCCATTAACCTTATCGACTTTAACCAGAGCAAAATAGCGCTCGCCATCTTTAGGCGTACGAATTTCGCCATCAATGGTGTCACCGGTATGCAGGTTAAAGCGGCGGATCTGGCTGGGGCTGACATAAATATCATCAGGACCGGCAAGATAGGAGGTATCCGGGCTTCGTAAAAAACCAAAACCATCAGGCAGTACTTCCAGCGTTCCATCGCCGTAAATACTTTCGCCTTTTTTGGCTTTTGTTTTTAATATGGCAAATACTAAGTCTTGCTTGCGCAACCGGTTTGCACCGTCAATTTCGCAAGACGTAGCCATATCAACAAGTTCGGAAACGTGTAGGTGTTTTAAATCGGACAGGTGCATAGGGAGGCGCGCTTGAATAAATCGGGAAGGGAAAATTTTAGACCGGGCGGGCCGAAAAGAATATTCGGCTGGCCCGGTTGAATACCCTGAAGACTATATGGGTTTAGTTATAGCTGTCAAATATTACTGTCAAGAAATGCGGTTAATTGTGATTTTGACAACGCACCCACCTTAGTCGCCTTCACTTCACCATTTACAAACAGCATTAATGTTGGAATACCGCGAATACCATATTTAGGGGGGGTAGCTGGATTTTCATCGATATTAAGCTTGGCAACGGTCAGACGGCCTGCGTATTCCGCACCGACTTCTTCCAGAATAGGAGTGATCATTTTGCACGGACCGCACCATTCAGCCCAATAATCAACCAGAACAGGGCCCTGCGCTTGCAGTACTTCAGCATCAAAAGTAGCGTCTGTTACCTGTGCGATATGTTCACTCATATTAAATCTCCGGCGTGGGGTGTTGGTTTATTCAAAGACAGTGCCGTCCAATTC
>JBOFGM010000558.1:0-2257 GCA_051649105.1 Iodobacter sp.
GTCAGCGCCAGCAAAGATATTCAGATTAAAACCCTGCCTTGCCGGGTGCAAAGCATTAATAAAGTGTCACATGATGTGGCGGTGCTGTCGCTGAAGCTGCCCAGCAGCGAAAAACTGGCGTTTCTGGCCGGGCAATATATTGATATCCATACCAAGACCGGTAAAAAGCGCTCGTTTTCTATTGCCAATGCGCCGCATGATTCTGAACTCTTGGAGTTGCATATCCGCCATGTGCCGGGCGGTGATTTTTCTGAATACGTGTGGAATACCATGAAAGAGCGCGAAATCATGCGCTTTACCGGCCCGCTGGGTTCTTTCTTTTTGCGTGAAGACAGCGATAAGCCCATTTTGCTGATTGCCACCGGTACCGGCTTTGCCCCGGTCAAGGGCATACTGGAGCATGCCTTTAAGCAGGGCATCCAGCGTGAAATCGTACTCTACTGGGGGGCACATACCCTGACCGATCTCTATATGCCAGAGCTGCCGTCCGGCTGGCAGCAAAGCCATGCCAACTTTACCTTTATTCCGGTACTGTCTGAACCGGCCGATGGCTGGCAGGGACGCACCGGTTATGTGCATGAAGCGGTGCTGAGCGACTTTGCAGACCTCTCTGGTTATCAGGTTTATGCCTGTGGCGCACCGGTGATGGTCGAGGCGGCCTATACACAATGCGTGGCGCATGGCTTACCAGGCGACGAATTTTTCTCTGATGCCTTCTTTACTTCCAAGGACTTAGCGAAATAATTGCTCGCAGCACTTGCCTAAATCCCTCTGATCAATTATTCTGCGTGCCTTCGCCGATGTAGCTCAGTTGGTAGAGCACCTGACTTGTAATCAGGGGGTCGCGAGTTCGATTCCTGCCGTCGGCACCAGTATTAACGCAGTAAACCTGAGTTTCTCAGGCGTTTTAAAAGTTTATGCCGATGTAGCTCAGTTGGTAGAGCACCTGACTTGTAATCAGGGGGTCGCGAGTTCGATTCCTGCCGTCGGCACCAGTAAGATCAAAGGGTCAGCAAGCAATTGCTGGCCCTTTGTGCATTTCAAAAGCTTATTCTCTGCCTTTTTCTATTCTGAAAAATATTGGTGCCCGGCGGACTGCTGGCAAATCTTGGGTTTTCCTTTTCTTTATAAGCAGGGTGTCTGGCTTTAATTCAATCTGCATGGCGTTCGCCAATATCCGGCCTACCGTATAAGGCCTGAGGCTGAGATTGATGCTTTAAGCGCCGCAATTGCTGCCAGAGCAAGAAGCCAATTACACTGCCCAGTAAGATATTGACCAGCGGTAAAGCCGTGTAAATGCCGGTAACGCCGAGCCATTGTGGCATCAGCCATAGTGCAGGAATCAAAAGCAGCGTTTTACCCAGGGTGCCGATGATTGCCAGGTGGGTTAATGCCATGGCTTGCAATGCAATCACTCCCACAATCAATATTCCATCAAACGGCAAGGCAAACAGATGCAGTTGTAAAGCCTCGGTCGCCAATGCAAGTAAGGCGGGATCGTTACCGATATAGAGCGAAGCAATGGTTGCCGGGAACAACTGCACCGTCGCCAATAAAAGCAGGCTGATAGCCAGGCTGACACGTAAACCATAACTCAAAATATACGCCAGGCGCTCAGACTGTTGCGAGCCCGTTGCATGGCTTAGCAGAGGCTGCATCCCCATGGCCAGGCCATGAATCAGCAAAATAAATACGGCCTCGGTATATCCGGCAATGGCATAGGCTGCCACATCATTGCCTTTGCCATATTCCAGAAGCTGGTAATTATGGGCGAACATCAGCAGTGCCAGATTGGCCTCCATTAACAGGCTGGAGATACCCAGTTTAAGCATCGCCGGCATAGTCGCCCAATCCGCACGTAAATCTGTCAGCGCGAGTCGTAAATGCGCCAGCGGGCTAAAGAAATACATTAAACCGGCTAGTGTGACAAAGCCTTCGATCAGCAGCGTGGCCATCGCAGCGCCTGCCAGGCCCAGCTGAAAATGAACCAAAAACAAATAATTTAACGCGATATTACTCAAAGCACTGAAGGCCACCAGAGCCGTTGCTAATTTGGGTCGGCCATCATTGCGTATTAAAAAAATGGCCGCAATCTGGCCGATATTCACAATCCCGCCCCACAGCATAAAGCGTAAATATGAGCGTGCCTCATGCAAAACACCGGCCGCATTATCTGCGTTGAGTAATACCAGTATCTGCTCCAGCTGGCTGATTCCTATAGCCGGCAGTGCGATACCCAGCAGGGTGATCATAAACA
>JBOFGM010000559.1:0-3615 GCA_051649105.1 Iodobacter sp.
TTGCCAGCCGCTCAGACAATTCAACCACCGGCTGATGGGTAAACCCGGCCAGCATCACATGTTCCAGCTGATCCATTTGCCGGGTAATCGCAGCTTTAATTCTGGGCTCGCCATGACCAAATAAATTCACCCACCAGCTGGAAACCGCATCCAGATAGCGTTTGCCCTCTTCGTCATACAACCATGCTCCCTGTGCCCGGGCAATGGCGATCAGAGGAAAGCTTTCATGCCGCTTCATTTGCGTACATGGATGCCAGACGGCGGCTAAGCTTCGTGCCAGTAAATTAGAGGGATTCATGTCAACGTATTCAGTATCAGATGGTGCATTTTAGCTTGAAGTTATCTCTTGCCCGGTAAAATAGATTATCCACGGGCTTTTCCTGTTTAAAACAGGTTATTTTCAGCCCCAAAAAAAGCGGGCCATCTGGCCCGCCTTGTAGTTAACCCCAGCAATGGCAGGTTAAAACGATTTTGAAACGCTGAGCTTGTAATTGCGCCCCACCCCGGTTACGCCTTCGCTGAGATAAGGCCGGTAATCACGATTAAACAGATTATCAATTGTCAGCCGGGCCTCCAGACCGCGTAAATTTTCTCCCCGGCCCGACCAGCTGGCAAACAGCGTGTGCAGGCCATAGCCAGAAGACGGCGGCAGACGATAAACGCTCTCTTTTGGCAATACTTTGTCCTGGGCGGCAACAAATTTACCCTGCCAGCCTGCCGTCATGCCCAGCTCAGGAAACTTCAGGCCAAGGCTGGTAATCAGCTTATCCGGCGCAATACTGGATACCGCTTCATCCATGCCCCAGGGATCCCGCTGGGTACCGTTTCGGCGGCCATATTGCAAGGAGAGTGACGTATTGGCAAAAAAGTAAGGCGTATTATAGAAAGACTCAATTTCCAGCCCTTCGGTTTTATAGCCACTTAAATTGCGATAATTTGACAAGGCCGGTGGCAGCAGACCACGATCTTTCGGGGTATAGCCATAGACCAGCACGCCCAGACGCGGGCCGATATTATCGGACACCCGGTTTTGATACAGGGTAAAGCGAACCTGAGTATCGTCATTGGCAACCAGCATCCCCTGCCGACCCCACATTGCCCCCACGCGGGCGGCGATAATACGCTCCACATCCAGATTACGGCTGGTTGCCGGAGTGGATGAGCCAATCAGGGGCGAAATATAGTATTCGGTGGAATACAGCTCATCAATGGTCGGCGCGCGCCAGGTCTGGCTAAGATCGGCAAACAAAGCCAGCTGCTCATTGGCTTTCCAGAATAAGCCCAGTCTTGGCGAAAAGCCTTCATAAGTTGTCGCACTATAATCATGGCCGGCCAGCGGAGACGGGCTGTTATAACGGCTGGCCACATTAGGCACACCTTCCGAGCGCACATGGTCGTAGCGTAAAGCCGCAGTCAGCGTGACATCGCCATAGCTGATCGCATCCTGCAAATAAACGCCCAGCGTTCTTTGCTCACCCGCCGGCATATAGTAAGGCTGGAAATAACCCCGGTTATAACTTGGATCTTTCAGCGCCGCCGAGCTGGGGTAATACATCAGCGTATCGCGCTGATTATCATGCCACTGCGTGCCAATGCTCAGCACATGGGCAAAAGGCCCGCTGCTGAACTGGCTTTCATTACGCAGTTCGGCCAGATGATCGGTATAGGTCGCCCAGCTTTCATTGCCTAAGGAGCCTAAAAAGGAGCCAACCGATGCCGATGGCGCGCGCTGATCATGCTGCCGGGTTTTAGAATAACCATAGCTGGCAACCAGATTCACCAGCGGATCCGGGCTGAAGCGCCATTTCACCGAATAGGTCTGATCTTCCTGATCCCGGTTTAATACTTTGCGCTTCCAGGCCTCATCCACCCCAAACTTTTTAATTTCTGCCTCGGTCGGGGCCGGTACATCCTCCCCCAGTGCCGCAAAGGGCACCCATCCGGTACTGCGACTTTGCATGGCCGATAAGGTCAGCAACTGGTCTTCGGTCAGGCGGATATTTAATTTAGCCAGGTTTGAAGGCGCATCAATGGCCGAAAAACGGAAAGGCGAGCCATCGGGCTTATGCAAATCATCGGATTGACGCTGGGTAAAATACACCAGCCCGTCAAAACGGCCTTCTTCGGTGCGGCCATAGACCGCCGCGGTCAGATCATTTTCATCATTATTGGTTTGATGTGAATACTTCAGCAGCGCCCCGATCTGAGCATCGCCCTGCAATAAGTCTTTAGCATCTTTGGTTTCTACTGTAATCACACCACCAAAGCCGCCATTGCCATACATCGACGTATGCGGGCCCTTATTCACTTCAATTTGCTTAATCAGCTCCGGCTCAATAAAAATCGAGCCCTGGCGATATTTTTCAAAACCCTTAGGTGCGCCATCCACCACCACCTTCACGTCCTGCACCTTATTAAATCCCCAGATATTTAAGGTCTGCCCGCTGGGACGGGATGTTCCGGTCAGATCAACGCCTGGTAAAGTATCCAGTAAAGACGCCACATTATTGGCCTGCTGACGTTCAATATCCTGGCTTTTTAAAAATGAGCGCCCTACATTGCCGCTGTCAATTTTCTCGCCAAATACGGTAATCACCGGCATTTGTGTTTCTGCCACGGGTGCGGCCTGCACACCACTGGCGTTCTGGCTGGCAAAAATGGGCATACTTAAACCGGCCGCCAGCGCCAAAACTAAGGGCTTTACCATTTGTTTACTTTTCATTTTGATCAGAACCACTTTAAATTGAAGAAATACCAGCCGCTGTTTTGGATCAGACTTGCTCTCTGCACCAAACAAGCCGCTGCGACCTGGTAATTTCTTACATTCTAAATGATAATGGTTATCATTAGTAAGTTATTCACAAAACTTTTTTGCTCCTCTTCTGTCCGCGCCTGAATCTCAAGTCGATTTTTGGATCCTGACGACAAAAATCAGCCCCACAAAATAATATCTTTCCCCTCTTGAAAAGAACCTGTCCCGCCCATACCATTTAGCACTCGTTAGCCTTGAGTGCTAACAGCGTTCTGCAGGTCTTTTGGCCTGGTATTGAATGCCACTTTTTTATCAGGAGAGTGAACACCATGAAAATTCGTCCTTTGCATGACCGTGTAGTAATCAAGCGCGTTGAAGCTGAAGAAAAAACTGCATCTGGCATCGTGTTGCCAGGTAACGCTGCGGAAAAGCCGGATATGGGCGAAGTGGTTGCCGTCGGTAACGGCAAGATTTTAGAAAATGGCAATGTACGCCCGATGGCTGTTAAAGCCGGCGACAAGGTAATCTTTGGTAAGTACAGCGGCCAAACCGTGAAAGTAGACGGCGATGAGCTGTTAGTGATGCGCGAAGAAGACATCATGGGCGTGATCGAAGGTTAAAACCTTCGGGCCGGCCATATCCGGCCCTGCGAGAAGGCCATCGCGTTAAACGCATTGAGCCTTGAAAATCCAATCAAATTCGGAGTAAGTAAAAATGGCAGCTAAAGAAGTCAAATTTGGTGATTCCGCCCGCGCCCGTATGGTTGCTGGTGTAAATGTTCTGGCTGATGCAGTTAAAGTTACTTTAGGCCCTAAGGGTCGCAATGTAGTGCTGGAACGCAGCTACGGCGCGCCAACGATCAC
>JBOFGM010000560.1:0-2557 GCA_051649105.1 Iodobacter sp.
CAGGAGCCACCGGACGCTTAAACACTTGCGACGCTGGCAGGCCCAGTGATTCACGGGCTTTATCGGTTAAACCACGGCCAATAATCAAAGGAATCCGACCGCCGGCACGCACTTCATCCAGCAGCACATCGGTTTTCAGGCTGAAAGTGGACACCACCGTGCCATTTTTCTCAACCTTGCCTTCCAGCGGGTAAACATCGATCACATCGCCGGTTTCAAGTGCGGATACATCCACTTCAATCGGCAGAGCTCCGGCGTCTTCCATGGTATTAAAGAAGATCGGCGCAATTTTAGTACCCAGGCAGAAACCGCCAAAGCGCTTGTTGGGTACATAAGGAATATCGTCACCGGTAAACCACAGCACCGAATTGGTGGCGGATTTACGTGAAGAACCGGTACCCACCACATCGCCCACATAGGCAATTTTATGGCCTTTGGCTTTCAGGGCATCCAGTTGCTTGATCGGGCCGACACTGCCCGGCTGATCCGCATCAATACCCGGACGCGGGTTTTTCAGCATCGCCAGCGCATGCAAAGGAATATCCGGACGCGACCAGGCATCAGGAGCCGGGGATAAATCATCGGTATTGGTTTCGCCAGAGACTTTAAATACAGTCAGCGTCACTTTTTCCGGTACCGCCGGGCGGCTGGTAAACCATTCTGCATCGGCCCAGGATTGCAATACTTGCTTAGCAAACGCATTACCGGCATCGGCTTTCGCTTTTACATCATGGAAAGCATCAAACATAAGCAGGGTTTTAGACAGCGCCGTGGCCGAAATATCTGCCACGGCCGCGTCATCCAGCAAATCAACCAGCGGAGCGATATTAAAGCCGCCCAGCATGGTGCCCAGCAGCTCAGTGGCTTTAGCACGGCTGATCAGGCTGCATACTTCGGTGCCATGAGCGACTGCCGCCAGATAGGATGCTTTTACCTTGGCCGCATTATCCACGCCCGCAGGAACGCGATAAGTTATTAAGTCGACAAGAAAGGCCTCTTCTCCAAGTGGCGGATTTTTCATCCGTTCGATCAAGTCGGTGGTCTGCTGAACATTCAGTGGAAGCGCTGGGATACCCTGTGCTGCGCGCTCTGCAACATGCTGACGATAGACTTCTAGCACGGCTGGACCTTTCTAGTGATGATAGGAGTGTGTTGAGAATTACTCAGACAAGGTACATTTTACCTGTGTAATAATTAGATGTGAATCAAAGTGTAACTACTTTTGTTGCACTACAATATATTTGCAGCGCGTAAGCGCTTATTTTTTTGCTCTGCCGTTAAGCTGGCTAAGTCGATTTAGCTTGCGTTTTAGCTTGTCTATCGGTATGATCCGCAACCTTCTTTGTGCTTTATCGCACAAACCCCCATCGTACCCTGACCTTCCCCCGCCTGTGCTGTATGAGATGCGGATTGACCGGTTAGCGTCGATGTAACGCTGACGGCCGATTTCCGTATTTACTTCCGGAATGCGCCCGTCTTCCCGCTCGCCGGGATATATTCAAAGGAATATGCATGCCACATCGCGAAACTCAAACTACCCCTAACGCTTTTGCGGAAATGGGCCTTGCCACAGAACTGGTGCAAGAACTGATCAAGCTGGAAATTACCAGCCCTACTCCGGTACAAGCTGCTGCCATCCCTCTGCTGATGGCCGGCCATGATGTTATGGCTTCAGCACAAACTGGTACAGGTAAGACGGCTGCATTCTTACTGCCCGCACTGCACAAATTATTCAAACCCGCTAAGCACAATGCCCGCGGCCCGCGTGTTCTGGTTCTGACTCCTACACGTGAACTTGCTGAACAAGTTGCTAAAGTTGCAACAGATTACTGCAAACTCATCCCACGTTGCAAGGTTGCTTGCGTAGTGGGTGGTGTTCCTTACCCTGTACAGAACCGTATGCTGGCTCAGCCATACGATGTTCTGGTTGCAACTCCGGGTCGTTTATCTGACCTGATGCGTGGCGGCCGTATCGATTTCGCCCGTCTGGACATGCTGGTTCTGGACGAAGCAGACCGTATGCTGGACATGGGCTTTATTGATGAAGTGGAAGCCATTGTTTCTGCTATGCCTAAAGACCGTCAGACTGCACTGTTCTCGGCGACCCTGTCCGAAACAGTACAACGCTTTGCCGGCCCTATGCTGCGCGACCCGCGTTTAGTTGAAATGGAAGTGACTGTTAATGCTCAGCCACAAATCGAACAAGCGGTTCATTACGCTGACGGTTACGAGCACAAACAAAAACTGGTTGCTGCTTTACTGACAGAAGCCAGCGAAACACAATCGATTGTATTTACCGCTACCAAAGCAGACGCAGACAGCCTGGCTGAATGGCTGAAACTGGAAGGCTTCCGCGCAGCAGCAATGCACGGTGACCTGGCACAGCGCGATCGTCGCCGTACTTTGGATCGCCTGCGTCGCGCAGAAATCGATATCCTGGTTGCAACTGACGTTGCTGCCCGTGGCATTGACGTTGCAGGTATTGGCCTGGTACTGAACTTTGACCTGCCACGCTTTGCGGAAGATTATATCCACCGCGTAGGTCGTACTGGTCGTG